>NZ_JBWZET010000222.1:0-21997 GCF_056722145.1 Rhizomicrobium sp.
GGCGGCACCGTGATGATCAATTCCGGCGGCAAGCTGACCGAGTCCGTCTCCGGCGTGATTACCGCCGCGACGTTGACCGGTTCGTCGCTGGGCGCGACCACGCTTGATGGCGCCAATTCGATCGACGCACTGGGTACATTCTCCGCGAATGGCGGCGATTTCACCCTTACCAACAGCGGCGCACTTGCGATCAATGGCGCGCTGAACGCCAACCATCATACGGTTACGCTCAACACCGGCACCGGGACGGTGACGTTCGGCCCCAGCGGTTCGATCACCGCGGCCACGCTCGCCGGTTCGGTGCATGGCGACGTCACCATCGGCAGCACGAGTTCGATCGGCGCTATCGGGGCGTTTTCGACCGACAACCACAATTTCGATATGACGACCACCGGCGATCTCGGTATCACCGGCGCGCTCAATGCCGGTTCCGGCACGGTGACCCTCAACTCCGGCGGCAAGCTGAGCGAAACCGGATCGGGGGCCATTGTTGCGGGAACGTTCACTGGTTCATCCAACGACACCGCAACGCTCAACGGTCCCAATAGCATCACGACCCTGAATGCATTCGCGACTGCAGGCCATGCCTTCACCCTCAACGACACCGTTGCGCTCGGCATCGCCGGCACGCTCAATGCGACGGGTGCGGCGGTCACGCTCACGGGCAGCGGGGCGATCGCGGAAAGCGGAGCGGGCGCCATTGTGGCTGCCAGCCTGACCGGTTCGTCGGTCGGCGCGGCGACGTTCGGCGGGCCCAACAGCATCGCGTCGCTCGGAGCGTTTTCGACTTCCAATGGCAATTTCGCCCTTAACACGGTCGCCGACCTCAACATCACCGGCGCGCTCGCGACCGGCAGCGGCTCCGCCACGATCACCGCGAACGGGACGGTCAACGAGATCGGTTCCGGCACGATCACGACGGCGCAGCTTGCGGGTTCGTCGGTCGGGGACACGACGCTCGGCAATACCAACCATATCACCCGTATCGGGACCTACTCGACAGCGAACGCAAATTTCTCGCTTGTCAACGCCGACCCGCTCGCCATCACCGGCGCGCTCAACGCCGGAACCAGTGGCACGGTTTCCATCGCGGACGGCTCGACCGTCACCGAAACCGGATCGGGTGCGATTGTCGCGGCAACCCTCACCGGTTCGTCGGTCGGCGACACCACGCTCAACGGCGCCAATCAAATCGGTACGGTGTCCGGGTTCACCACGTCCGGCGGGAATTTTGCGCTGAACGATGTCGGTGCGCTTGTCATCACAGGCCTCATCGACGCCAGCATCGGCAACGTCACGCTGACGAGCGGCGGTTCGATTTCCGAAACCGGGTCGGGCGCCATCGCGGCGGCACAGCTGGCCGGCGCGTCAGCCGGAGATGTGGCCCTTGGCGGCAGCAATCAGATCACCAGCCTGGGGGCATTCTCAACCGCGAACGGCAATTTTGCCTTCAGCGATACCGTGGCGCTCGGCATCGTCGACGTCCTCGATGCCGGGACCGGCAAGGTGACGCTGACCGGCAGCGATACGATCACGGAATCCGGCACCGGCGCCATCAACGCGGGAATCCTGACGGGGAGCACGCATGGCACGGCGAGCCTGGGCGGCGCCAATGTGGTCACGACGCTCGGCAATTTCTCTACCGCCGATGCCGATTTCGCCCTCAATGATACCATCGCGCTTGCGATCGGCGGCTATGTCAATGCCGGCAGCGGCACGGTTACGTTGACTTCGGGCAACGCAATCAGCGAAATCACTGGCGGGTCGATTTCAGCCGGCGAATTGAACGGCTCGTCGGGTGGCAGCGCATCGTTCGCGAACGGCAACGCCATTCTGGCACTCGGCGATTTCTCGACCGCGGGCGGCGATTTCCTGCTGAACGACACGCCGGCTCTCTCCATCATTGGCGCGCTGGACGCCGGCACCGGCAAGGTGACGTTGAACGTCAACAACAACCTCACCGAGAGCGGATCCGGTGCAATCATCGCCGGCGTGCTCACCGGGACCGTCGTCGGCACAACATCGCTGGCCGGCGACAACGCCATCACGACATTGGGCGATTTTGCGAGCGGCGACTTCACGCTCGACAACAACCGCAATCTCGCCATCGCCGGCACACTCGATGCCGGACTCAACAATGTCACCCTCTACGTCGACGGCACCATCGACGGCGCAAACGGCGGCATCAACACCGGGAGCCTGTCCGGTTCGTCGCAAGGCAGCGCGGTGTTCGCGGGCGCCAATTCGATCATTTCGGTCGGCGACTTCACGACCAACGGTGGCAATCTGACGGTCGTTTCGGGGCATGACCTGGAACTCGCCGGAATCATCGCGACCGGCGTCGGCACCGCTACGTTCAATTCGTCCCACAGCATCAACCAGATCGCAGCCAGCGTCATCAGCGGCGACGGCCTCAGCGAAGCCGCAACCGGAACGATTACCATTTCCGGCACCAACGTCATCACCAACGACGTCACCCTGGTGTCCGGTTCGACCATCCATGAAACCACGGGCGGTTCGCTCACGGCGGCAAGCCTGGCCGGGTCCTCGGTCGGAACGACGGCCTTCGACGGCACCAACGCGATCGCCAGCCTCGGCAATTTCACGACATCGGGCGGCGACTTCGCGCTCGCGCAAAGCGGTGCCATCAGCCTGAGCGGCGCGCTCGACGTCGGCGCAGGAACTGTCACGCTCGGCGCCGGCAACGTCACCGAAGTGGCGAGCGGCAGCATTGCGGCGAATACGCTGAACATCAGCACGCCCGGCAACATTGCACTCGGCGGCGCCAATACCGTTAATGGGACGGCGACGCTCAATGCCGGCGGCACCATCGGCGAGACCGGAAGCGGGACTCTCGCGGCGGCCACGCTTACCGGCACGTCGAACGGCAACGTGACGTTGGGCGGCAACAATGCGATCGCCAACCTCGGCGATTTCGCAACCGCCAGCGGGAATTTCACGCTCTACAACGCGATCGATCTCGCCATCGGCGGCGCACTGACGACAGTGGTGGCGACACTCAACGTCGACGGCACTGTCACGGAAGGCGCCAGCGGCTCCATCGTGGCGACCAGCTTGGGCGGATCGAGCAACGGTGATGCCGTTCTCAATAGTGCTCAAAGCAACATCGCCACCTTGACCGGCTTCACCACGCTGGGGCAGGGCGTAAGCCAGCTCGGTCTGAACGGGCTGGAGCCGTTGACCACCGACTTCACCTTCTACGACGCGCGCGACCTGGCCATTTCCGGTCTCATCGAGGCGGGGAGCGGCACGGTGTTCCTGGGTGCGGAGGGGGCGATCACCGAAACCGGCGCCGGTGCGATTCATGCGGCAACGCTCAAGGGCTTGGCCGCCGGCAATGTAACGCTCAACGGCGCTAACATCATCTCCGAGATCGGCGATTTGTGGAGCACGAACCACGCGCTGTCGTTCCATGACACCCGTGCGGTGACGATTTCCGGTTCGCTCGACTCCGGTACGGCGACGATGAACCTCGCGATCAACGGCGCCATCACCGAGACCGGCTCCGGTGCGATCACGGCCGCGACGCTCACCGGTTCGTCGGCCGGGGCGGTGACGCTCAGCGGCAACAACGCCATCTCCACGGTCGACGCCTTCGCGACCGGAGGCAGTAATTTCACGCTCCACGACACCGCCGGTCTCGGTCTTACCGGCGCGCTGAATGCCGGGGCAGGCACGGTCACGATCACCGACACCGGCACCATCACCGAGAGCGGCAGCGGCGCGATCACGGCGACGGCCTTCACCGGATCGTCGGTCGGAAATGCCACGCTCAATGGTGCCAATCAAATCGGCACACTGAACGCGTTCTCGACCGCGAACGGCGCCTTTGCGCTCACCAACACGATCGATCTCACCATCGCCGGTGCGATCAACGCCGGATCGGGCGCGGTGACACTGGTGGAGACCGGTGCCCTAAGCGAGAATGCGGTGGCGCTGACGGCGGCAAACCTGACCGCGACCGCGACCAAGGACATCACCATTGCAGGAACCAACACTGTAACCGGAGCGGTCAGTCTGACCTCCACCGGTGGCGCCCTGAATGAGACCGCGACCGGTGCCATCACGGCCGCGAGCCTTGCGGCCAATTCGAACAAGGACATGACGCTGGCCGGCAGCAACACGCTGACCGGCAGCAACACGCTGACCGGCACCGCTTCGCTGATCTCGGGCGGCCTGCTGACGCAAACCGGCTCGTTTGGCGCCGGAACGGTCAGCGGTTTGTCGGTCGGGGCAGCGTCGTTCAACGGGACCAATGCGATCCACGCGTTGGGCAACTTCACGACGGCGAACAGCAACTTCTCGCTGCGCAACGCGAGCAATGTCGCACTCACTGGGGCGTTGAACGCCGGCACCGGTACGGTAACGATCAACAACACGGGGACGATCACTGAGTCCGGCAGCGGCGCAATCACCGCGGCGAGCTTCACCGGCTCGTCGGTCGGCAACGCGATGCTGAACGGCGCCAACCAGATCGTCACGCTGAATGCGTTCACGACCTCGAATGGCGCTTTTGCGCTCACCAATGGGGGCGATCTGACGATCGCCGGCGCGCTCAACGCCGGAACCGGGGCGGCGACGCTCACGATCACCGGCGCGCTGACCGAGAATGCGGTGAATGTCACGGCGGGCGATTTCACGGTCTCTTCGACCGGGACCATGAAGCTCTCGGGCGCCAACACGCTGAGCGGTGCGGCCAACTTCGCCTCGAGCGGCGGCAGCATCCTGATCGGGAATGCCGCCTACATCGCGCAGATCCTGGGAATGAGTACGTCCAACGAAGTGGTTGCCTATGTCGACTCCTACAGCGGCGCCAATACGCCGAATGCGGCCGTGTTCCTCACCGCAAGGTCGGTGACGCTGAAATCGGACAACTACATCATTCAGCAGAACCTCGAAGCCGACCGCCTGCATCGCCGGGGATTGGTCATCAATGCTGGCGAGAGCGGTGCGGCCTTGACGGTCACCGCCTACAGCGGCGGCAAGCCGCTGGTGGTCGACCTGTGGGGCTACCTCTATCAGAACGCAGTCGATGTCGGTCGCGAGGAGTTCTCGATGTCGGGACTGGCGCTGCTGAAGGACCCGACGCAGCCCAGCAACGACTACCGCGTGAACGGTTGCGTCATCCATCAGGCCGGCGTCTGCACCACGGTGCATTTCGACATCAACAAGATCGAACCGGGCCGGATGACCGACGCCCTGGTGATCCGGGCGCTCGACGACATGGCCCAAGAGGATGATCCGACCATCACCGGCAGCGGTAATCCCGAAATCTGGCAGGAACGCTAAGATGAAATCGAACAGCTCGAACGAACTTCGTCGCGGCGTGGTGCTTGCTTGCGCATTTGCCGCGGTTGCGGTGCTTTGCTCCGGACCGGCCGCGGCGGCGACGGGAAATTTCCCGCTGGGCCAGAGCGCCCGCAGCGGCGCGGTGTGCAAAGCGCTCGCCAAGAGCGACGATCCGGCGGCGCAGATCCCGCACGCCAAGGCGTGGACGGTCGAATGCTATGGCTGGGAAGGGACGGCGCTCGGGTATCTCTATCTGTTCCCACGGGAAACGCCGCCCAGGATCTGGCAGGAGGCGCTTGCGGCGCGGGCGAGCTGCGGCGCCTACGAGCCCGCATCCATCGCCGGCCTCAACGGCGCGCGGCATGCCGCCTGCACATCGACATCGAGCAAGACCGCCTATTCGGTCCACATCGCCAATACCGACGACGGCGTCGTGGTTGCCGAGGGGTTTGCGCCGGTGGAAGAGTTGTTGCAGACCGGATTGCGCGTCATTGCCGGTGTTGCCGAGCCGCCGAAATCAACCGAGCGGCAGACCAGTGCGATCGCGCTTGAAACCTCGGGCGGCGCCGCCTCGCTGAGCGCGGCGGCCAACGCGGCGCGCCACGCACCGGGATGGTTGCGGACGCGGGCGCATACCGAAAACCAGGCCTGGATGTTCTCCGATGCCGAGCGCGATTTCCGGGCCTTGGCAAATGACCAGACCTTGCCGGCGGCCGACCGTGCCGCGGCGCAACTCAACTGGGCGCTCAACATTTCCAATGAGGGCCGGTTCGATGAGGCCGATTCTCAGTTCCAGGCGGTGAAGACGGCCGTCTCCGGGCTGCACAGTCCCGAACTCGATCTGTTGCTGCTCAATTACACGGCGCTGCACGAATTGAACCAGCGCCATTTCGCCGAGGCTCGCAAGGCGGCGGAGCAGACCTTGGCGGCGCTTGGCCATCAGCTTCGAACCAGCGAAGCGCCGGCGGCGGTCAGCGATCTCACCATCGACGCCAATCTCGCCTCGCGGCTTAACCAGACCATGCGCCCGACTGGCTTCCGCACCGTGGCGCTCAACGAAACCCAGCGGCTTCAGTTGCTCAAGGCACAGGCGCTGTATGTGCTCGGCTGCGTCGATGCCGGCACCGCCAATCCCGGCGCCGCGCGCAAGAACTTCGACGCGGCCCTCGCTGAACTGCGCAGCGGACGCATCGGCCGCTCCGGCGTATGGCTGAATGCGCTGATCACGCTGCAGACCGTGCGGCTCGATGAGAGCGGCAACGGCAAATCGACCGCCGAAGCCGAACTTACCCGCATGATCGGCGAATTCCAGGGCCAGGAACATCTGGCGGCATCGCCGGCGGAAGCGCGGCTCTATCTCGAACTGGCGCGGCTGGAGGCGGAGAAGGCGGATACCGAACAGGCAATCCGCGACTACAACACCGGCTTCGGCCTGTACCGCCAGTCGCGCGGAACGTTGGGCGACTCCATCGACGAGGCGGCGCCGTATTTCGCGCTCCTGGTCGCCAAGGCGGCCAGCGATCCAACCCAGGCGGCGCGCTATCAGGCCTTGTTCTTCGATGCCTCGCAATCGATCGTCAGCCAGTCGACGGCGCGCACGGTGGCGCGGCTGGCGGCGCGTGTCGGCCTGGGGGATTCGAATGCGGCGGCGGTGGCACGCGCATTCGACGATGCCCAGCGCCAGCTCACCATCAAGGCGGCGCGGATCGAACGCGCGGCGTCGGGCACGGGCTATACCGATGCCCAGCGCGCCAGCGATGCGGCCGAGTTGAAGACTCTGACAGACCAGTTCGACAGCCTGCATCAGCAGCTTCTGTCGGCCAATCCACGCTATGGCCAGCTGGCCTCCTCGTCGGTGACGCTCGATGCGCTGCAGAAGTCGCTGCATCCGGGCGAGATCTACGTCAAGACCGTACTGCTCGGCAAAAGCGGATACGGCATCGCCGTGACTTCCGGCAGTGTCGACATCTACGCCATTCCGCTGTCGCGAGCGCAGGCGCTGGCCGATGTCGCCATGCTGCGCAAGCCGTTCGATTCCGAAACGACACTGCCGCGCTTCCGGGTCGACCTCGCGCATGCCCTGTTCAAGAAGGTGTTCGGACCGGTCGCCGCCAAAGTCGCGCGGGCCGATCGCCTGATCTACGAACCGGATGGTGCGCTGATCAGCCTGCCGGCGGCGGTGTTCGTCGTCGATGAGGAGAGCGTAACGCAATACAAGGCGCGCGAAGCGGTGTTCCTGAAAGGCAAGCCGGTCGATCTCTACGAGGACGTCGACTGGCTGGCGAAAGGCACGCTGATCTCGCTGTCGGTGTCGCCGGCGGCGTTCCTGGAGACGCGGAATCTGCCGCGTTCGCAGGCCAAGCAGTTGTTTGTCGGCTTCGGCGCACCGACGGTCGTCAATCCTTCCGATCCCCGCCTGTTCACGCTGATGGGGACGGGTTTGCGCGAAGTGTCGGGCCGCTGCCTTGCGGCGCGCGCCCAATTGGCGAATGCGCTGCTGGCCAATCCGATGAACGACACGGCCGCCGGTATCCAGGAAATCGCTGCGCGTCTCGGGGCGGGGCCGCAGGATGTCGTCCTCGGGTCCTCGTTCACCGATGCCGGCGTGCTGCAGCGCACCGATCTCAACAACTACAAGATCGTCTTCTTCGGCACTCACGGTCTTCTACCCGGCAACGACAGTTGCTTGCCGGAACCGGCCTTGGTGACTTCGCTCGGCGTCGAGAATTCGGACGGCTTCCTCGATGCCTCCGAAATCCTCAACCTCAAGCTCGATGCCGATCTTGTGGTGCTGTCGGCGTGCAGCACGGCGGGAACCGGTTCGGCGACGGCCGATCGCACCGGCCTGGTCGGCTCGGGCGAGGCGCTCGGCGGCTTGGCGCGTGATTTCATTTATGCCGGCGGTCGCGGCCTGGTCGTGTCGCAATGGTCGGTGGACGCCAAGGCAACGCTGCTGATGATGCGCACGATGTTCGCTACTTCGAGCGTATCGCAGGACGAGGCGGTGCGTGTCGCGCAAGTCGATCTCATGATCCGCAAAGAATACTCGCATCCCTATTTCTGGGCGGGTTTCTCGCTGGTCGGCGACGGCGCGCGTGCCATGCCGACCAAATAGGAAAACCGATGACTTCTGAAATAGACGCATTGCTGGAACCGGTCGCGGGATCCGATGATCCATGCGGCCCGGACCAGTGCTACGACGCCAAGCGCCAGGAATTGGACAAGGCGTTTGAACGCGACTTCTCGGTCGCCCCGAGCGGCCAGGAAAGCGACGCGCCCAAGGTTGTTTGGAGCACGATCATCAATGGCCTGACCGACGAGTTCGGCCGCAGCAAGGATTTGCGCGTCGCCAAGAATTTGTGTCTGGCGGGCGCGGCGGCCAAACGGCTGGAAACCGTCGCGCTCGGTGTCGGCGTCCTGGCTGCGCTGGCGGAACAGTTCTGGGAGCGGGTGCATCCCCAGCTCGAGGAATACGGGCTGGTGACGAGGGTCAACGTCGTCAGCGAATTGAACAACCGGATCGTGTTTCTCAATCCGCTGCGGCAGGTGATCGTATTCGCCGACAAGCGCAATTCCTACTCGGCCGAGACCATCGTCGCCTTCGCCAAGGAGAGGTCGTCGAACCCCGAGTTCGAGCTGTTCGACAAAGGCTTGGCCGAGACCGGCGACGCGCAACTCATAGAGGCGTGCGAGGCGTTCGACGGGATCGCGGCCGCGCTCGGCCGGATTGCGGCGGCGTTTGCGGCCAAGGGCGGCAAAGAAGGCGAGATCAGTTTCCGTGAGGCCCTGGCGGTCATCGCCGAGATGAAAGAGGCCGCCGCCGCCTTCCGAACGGTCCCGTCAGGCGCCGCAGCAGCGAGCGACGCCGGCGAACCCGCGGGTGCGGCTGATACCTCTGCGCCACGCATCGCCGGTGCTGTGTCCTCGCGGGGTGACGTGATTCGGGCGATCGATGCGATCTGCGCCTATTACCGCCACGCCGAGCCATCGAGTCCCATATTGCCGCTGATGGAGCGTGCCAAGAGCTGGGTGCCGATGACGTTCCTTCAAGTCTTGGAGGATATCGAACCGGACAGCGTTAATGCCGCCAAACGCGTGCTGCTCAATAAACCAAGCGGTTAGCCGAATGGATTGACTGTATTCGCGACACCTTAAGCTGGAAACCTTAGCAAATGACTCAGTGTACTGTGCAGCGTGGCGACGGTTGGAGTTTCCGTTAAGTAATTGAAACATGCGGGTATTGGCGGTAACATCGAATCCCTGCTTGGAGAAAAAAAGAAAATGTCCGAAGAGAGCGGTCAGCACTTCCTGAAAAAGAATCGGCCTCCACGAGTTCAAATCCAGTACGAAGTCGATACTTTGAATTCGCGGCGCAAGGTGGAGCTTCCTTTTGTCATGGGTGTGATGTCGGACCTGTCCGGCAAGTCCTTGAAAGAAAAGGAAACTGTCGACAAGCGCGAATTCGAAGAATTCGATGTCGACAATTTCGAGAAGAAGATGAAGGCGATCGCGCCGCGTGTGGTCATGCAGGTGGACAACACCCTGACCAGCGAGGGCAAGCTTTCGGTCGATCTCGAATTCACCAAGATGGCCGATTTCACCCCGGGTGAGATCGCCAAGAAGGTACCGGCGCTGGCCAAGCTGCTCGAAGCCCGTCAGCAGCTCAACGACCTGATGCTGTACATGGACGGCAAAGACGGCGCCCAGGGGCTGTTGGAAGAACTGCTCAGGAATCCGGAAAAGCTGAAGGCGTTGGCCGAGGCCAAGGTCGCGGCAAAATCCGATGATCCCGAGAAAAAGAGCTGAGCCGGGCAGGAGCGATCATGGCTGAACAACAAAAGCAAACCTCCGGCACGGCAACGTCGCTGGAGTTCGAAGGCGCCGACGAATTCGCTACTCTGCTGCGCAAGGAATTCAAGCCGAACACCGACCAGAAGCAGAAGCGCATCGAGGCCGCGGTGCAGACCCTGGCGTCGCAGGCGCTCGCCGAAGCGACGATCATCGGCGACGACGTCTTCGCCACCGTCGACAAGATCAAGGCGGCGCTCGACCAAAAGTTGACCGAGCAGATCAACAAGATCATCCACCACAAGGATTTCCAGCAGATGGAATCGGCGTGGCGGGGCCTGCATTACCTCGTCACCAAGACGCCGACGAGCAAGGACCTCAAGGTCCGGGTGATGAACATCTCCAAGGACGAGACGCGCAAGGTCCTGCGCCAGTACCAGGGCGTGTCCTGGGATCAGAGCCCGCTGTTCAAGAAGCTTTACGAGGCCGAATTCGACCAGCTCGGCGGCCATCCGTTCGGCGCCATCGTCTGCGACTATTATTTCGATCACTCCGGGCCCGATATCGACATCATGCGCGGACTGACCAAGATCGGTGCCGCGGCCCATGCCCCGTTCATCGCCGGCACCTCGCCGACCATGCTCGGCATGGAGACGTGGCAGGAAATTTCCAATCCGCGCGATCTGGCCAAGCTGCTGGAAGCCACCGATTACAGCGCTTGGCGTTCGTTCCGGGAATCGCAAGACAGCCGCTATCTGGCGCTGACCTTGCCGCGCTTCCTCGGCCGCCGCCTCTATGGCGCCAAGACCGAGCCGGTGGACGAGTTCTCGTTCGAGGAAGACACCGAGGGCGGCGGGCACGACAAGTTCCTTTGGCTGAACGCCAGCTACGCGCTCGCGACCCGCATCACCGCCGCGTTCGACGAATGGGGCTGGTGCACGCGCATCCGCGGCGTCGAGGCCGGCGGTACGGTCGACAACCTGCCCAAGGCGACGTTCCAGACCAGCGATCACGGCGTTGACGAGAAGTGTCCGACCGAAGTCGCGATCAGCGAGCGGCGCGAAAACGAGCTGTCGTCGGCCGGGTTCATGACGCTGATCCACCGCAAGAACACCACCCAGGCGACCTTCATCGGGGCGCAGACGGTTCACGCCCCCGAACGTTACGAAGATCCGGAAGCGACCAAAAACGCGAATTTGTCGGCGCGTCTGCCCTACATTTTCGCGAGCTGCCGCTTTGCCCATTACCTCAAGTGCATGGTGCGCGACTGGATCGGCCGCAGCCTTGAACGCGAGGCGCTGGAAAGCGAGTTGCGCAGCTGGGTGCTGCAGTATGTCGACGGCCAGCCCAAGACCTCGACCGAAGAGACCAAGGCGCGCAAGCCGCTCAAGGCGGCCGATGTCGCGCTGGTCGATGACGAGGAGAATCCGGGCCGGTACAAGGGCGTGTTCCGCTTCGTTCCCCACTACCAATTCGAGGGTGCGGACGTTTCGCTTAGCTTGGTGGCGCGGTTGCCGACCAAGAAATGAGCACTATCGCAGTTTGGTGAAACCAGGAGGGTTTAATGGTTCAGATTGACTCGAAGCTTCTCGAACAGGTCGATGCATTCCTCAAACTGGATGGCATCAAGGGAGAAGCGAGGGACAAGAAGCACACCGACGAGATCGAAGTCCGCAAGTGGGAATGGAAGCTGGAAAACACCGGTTCGGCCCATTTCGGCGGCGGCGCCGGGGCCGGCAAATGCCAGGTCGGCGACATCAAGATTCTCAAGCTGGTGGACCTTTCGACCCCGATCCTGATGAAGGCCTGCACCACCGGCCAGCACATCGCCAAAGGCACGCTGATCCAGCGCAAGGCAGGCGGCGCCACGGCGCTCGAATACGTCAAGATCGAACTCAGCGAAATCCTGATTTCGTCGATTAGGCCGGTCAGTGCCGACAACGTGCCGCTGCTTCTGGAAGAGGTCGAACTGAACTTCTCGAAGTTCAAGATCACCTATACGCCGCAAGACGAAAAGGGCGCCGGCGGCGCCTCGGTCGACTTCGGCTACGATATCCAGAAGAACGAAGTGGCGTAATGCGGTCGGCGGGGGATTACTCCGCCGCACACGCGGCTTGAGCCATGCAGGATGCAGATGAGTGCCTGAAGTCCGGTGATCTCAAGGGGGCGCGCGCGGCCCTGGTCGAACAGCTGCGCGTGCAACCCAACGATCCCCGGACGCGTATATTTTTCTTCCAGCTGTTGGCCGTGCTGGGCGAATGGGACAAGGCGGAAACTCAGGTCCGGGCGCTGGCCCAGATCACGCCGGATGCCCAGATGCTCGCCACGGTCTACGGCCTCGCCATCGCCGCCGAGCGCGAGCGCGCCAAGGTCTTCGCGGGTGCGGCGCCATGCCATGTCCACTTGGAAAGCGAATGGCTCGGCGATCTGGCGAAAGCGGTGGAAGCCTATGCCCGCGACGACGGTGCTGCCGGTGATGCCGCGCGCGAGCTGGCGTTCGCCAAAGTGCCGACCGCGACCGGCTCTTTCAACGACCGCGCGTTCACGATGATTGCCGATTGTGATGGCCGCTTCGGACCGTCGTTCGAGGCGATCATGGCCGGTCATTGGGGTCTGATCGGCTTCGATCAGGTCGCCGAAATCTCCTCCGAGGGGCCGATCGATCTGCGCGATCTGGTCTGGCTGCCGGTGGAAATCGCGTTCCGCTCGGGCCAGTCGGCGGCGGCGCTGCTGCCGGTGCGCTATCCCGGCACCGAGACGGCGGGCGATGACGAGGCGACGCTGGCCCGCTCGACCGATTGGCGCGATGGCGCGTCCGGGCAGGTCGGCATCGGGCCGCATCTGTGGTTTGTCGAGGACGGAACCGAACTGGACATTCTATCGTTGCGCCGCATCGTCATGGGGTGATCACATGCCCCGCCTTAATCCGACGATCTTCGACAAGCTGTCGGCCAGCCAGAACTTCAAGATGCCCAACAGCGCCGTCGCGCGCGAGGAAGACATCGCCGATGCGCTCGGCATGCCGCGGCAGGTGGCCGGCTTCAGCGAAGGCATGCTGCGGGTCAATCTCGACAGCTTCAGCGAGAACGCGTTGCGCGCCAACATCCGTCGCGAACTCAACTGGCTGCTCAACACCACCCATTTCGAAGCCTCGGCCGATCTGTCGAAATATCCCGAGGTGAAAACGTCGGTGCTCAATTACGGCGTCGCCGATCTCGCCGGCAAATCGCAGTCGCGCGAGACGATCCGGGAGCGCTCGAAGCGGATTGCGGCCGCCATTCGCACCTTCGAACCGCGCATCGATCCGTCCACCCTGACCGTCGACACCATGACGACGCCGGACGGAGAATTGGCGGTGACCTACACGATCTCGGGCGACATCACCTCGGCGCTCGGCGCGCTCCGGGTGCGCTACCTGACCGACGTTGAAGAAGATACCGGCAGCACGACTGTGCGGGAGTGAGGCAATTTGGATCCGCGTCTGCTTAGCGCCTACAACGACGAGCTCGGCCATTTGCGCCAGTTGGCGCGCGAATTCGGCGAGGAAAACGAGGCGTCGGCGGCGTATCTCGGCCTCAAGGCGCAGAACGACGATCCCTATGTCGAGCGGCTGCTCGAAGGCGTCGCGTTCCTGGCGGCGCGGGTCAATCTCAAGCTCGACGAGCAGTTCCCCGAATTCACCCAGCACCTGCTGCAGGCGGTGCAGCCGAACTATCTCGCTTCGACGCCGTCGATGTGTGTGGTCGGGCTGGAGCCGAACGACGGCGACGATGCGCTGATCGCCGGCGTCAAGGTTCCGCGCCATAGCGAGATTATTGCCGAGATCAGCGAGACGGGCCAGGCGGTCCGCTATCGCACCGGCCATGACGTGACGCTCTACCCGCTGAAGCTCGCAGCGGCGGAGTATCTGACGTCGCGCACCGCGGTTGCGAGCTATGCCGCCGCCGCCGGAGTCAAGGCCGATGCCGGGCTCAAGCTCACCTTCACCGCGGCGGGGGCGCTGAAGGCGATCGCACCGGAGCGGCTGCCGATCTATCTCGACGGATCGGGGGCGGTGCCGGGCGAACTCTATCGCCAGATCCTCGGCGATGTTGTGGCGGTGGTGGGGCAGGTGGCGGGCGCGTCCACCTGCATGAGCCTGCCGCAGCCCGAAGCGATGGGTTTCGATGACGACGAAAGCCTGTTGCCGCATTCGGGGCGCTGCTTCCGAGGCTATCGCATTCTGGCCGAGTATTTCGCCTGTCCCGAGCGCTTCTTCTTCGTCGGGCTCCGCGGCCTCGACCGTTTGTTTGCAACCGTCGACGGCGACCGTTGCGAGGTCGTGATCCTGTTCCGCCGCAAGGCCGCCATGCTCGAAGGCGCGGTGACCGAGGATAATTTCAGGCTTTACGCGACGCCCGCCGTCAATCTGTTCGAACTGCAGGTCGACCGCATCAAAGTCACGCCCGAGGACCACGAATTCCTGGTGATGCCCGATCGCGCCCGGCCGCTTGACTATGAGGTGTTTCGTCTGCTGTCGGTCACTGCGCACGACCGCTCGGGCCGCGACGATCCGGTGGCGCCGCTCTATGCGTTCGGGGCGCAGCTCTACGACGAACGCGAGGCACTTTATTACGTCACCCGCATTTGCCCCAGTCGGCTTTCGACCCGCGAGCAGCGCCGCCGTCGTCGCACCGATTATATCGGCAGCGAATCCTGGATCAGCTTGACCGCTCCGGCGCGCCCCGAACGGCTCGAAGACATTCGCGAACTGGCAGTGCGGGCGCTGGTGACCAATCGCGATCTGCCCGAACTTTTGCGCGTCGGCCGCGATGCCGGCACCTTCAAGCTGGAAACCATTCCGGTGAAGAAGGTCGCGGTGCTGCATGCCCCGACACGTCCGCGCCCGCCGCTCGGGCTCGGCAAGGCCGGCTGGCGCGCCATCGCGCAGTTGATCCCGAATTTCTCCTCGCTGGTCGAAGGCACCGAGAATGGCGCATCGGTGTTGCGCGATCATCTGGCGCTGTACGGCCATGCCGGAGACGCCGCGTTGAAGCAGGTCGACGGCGTGCTGTCGGTCACTGCCGGGCTGGTCACGCGCCGGCTGATCGCCAGCGAGCGCAACGCCTTCGCGCGCGGCCACGCGGTGCGCATCAAGCTTGACGATCATTGTTACGAGAACGGCCGCATGTACCTGTTCGCCGCCGTGATCGATCGGTTCATCAGCGAATTCGTGTCGGTGAATTCGTTCGCCGAAACCGTGTTCGAGAGTTCGGATCAGGGAAACTTCGCCACATGGCCTCCGAGGGTGGGAACGCGTCCGACCATCTAGCGTTTCTGCGACGTTCGGCAGCAACGGTGCGTCGGTTCGGATTTTTCGCGCTGCTGCGCCAGGCGGAGGCGCGCGCGCCGTATCTCGATCGCATCGGCGAATCCAAGCTGCCGCGCAACGATGTGGTCGACCTCGCGCATACGCCGTCACTTGAATTTCCCGGCGCGACCCTCGACACCATCGAATTCATGCCCACCGGGCGCGCCCGCGTGCGCAGCCGTTTTCTCGGCCTGACCGGTCCGATGGGGCCGCTGCCGCTGCATCTCACCGAATTCGCCTGCTACGAGGAGCGTTACGCCACCAAGAAGCCGTTCGGGCGATTTCTCGACCTGCTGACCAACCGCATGCTGCAGTTCTTCTATCGCGCCTGGGCATCGAGCCAGCCGGCGGTGCAGGCGGACCGGCCCGGCAGCGACCGCTTTGCCGGTTATATCGCCGCCATTGCCGGTATCAAGCAGGAGGCGGCGCGCGACGGATATCCGTTCGGGGCGCAACTGCATCTGGCCGGATTAATGGCGTCGCGGCGCAGTCCGGCGGTGCTGGTCGATTGTCTCAGCCGTATGTTGAACATGCCGGTGACGATGCGTGAATTCCTGCCGCGCTGGCGCGACATCGAGCCCGGCGACACCACCCGCATCGGAGCAAGCGGCAGCTTCAATCGCCTTGGCGAGGGTGCCATGCTCGGCAGCCGCGTGCGGCGCATCGACGATGCCTTCCGCGTCGGCCTTCGTTGTCCGGATTGGACGCACTACACACGAATGCAGCCGACCAGCCCGGCCTTTCGCGTCGTGCGCGACACGCTCGACACCATGGCGCCGCCGCATCTCGAATGGCAGCTCGAACTCGCCATCGCCGAAGATCGCATCGAGGGCGCGCGGCTCGACGGCACCGCGCCGATCGGCTGGAGCGCCTGGCTGGCGCCGCGCAAATGCGCCGGCGAACGTACCGACACCCGTCTCGGCCGTCGCGCCGGGCTTGGAACATCGTCAAAACAGGGGGTTGTATCATGAGCGAAATCAGCAGGGCATCGCTGTTTGGGCGCCTCAATCCGACCGCGCTGAAGGCGCTGGAGACCGCCACCGGGTTCTGCAAGATGCGCGGCAATCCTTATGTCGAACTGGCGCACTGGGTGCATGTGCTGCTGCAGGATGCGGCTGGCGATCTGGCGCTGGTGCGGGCGAAGTTCGGCCTCGATGACGTCAAGCTGGCGCGCGATATCGTCGGCCTGCTCGACACCCTGCCGCGCGGGGCCACCGCGATTTCGGATTTTTCGCCGTTGATCGAAGAGGCGGCGGAGAAGGGCTGGCTTTATGCCTCGCTGCAGTTCGGTGTCGGGCGGGTGCGCACCGGCCATCTGCTCTACGGCATCCTGAAAACGCCGAACCTGCGCAACGCGCTGTTCGCGATTTCCTCGGAATGGCGCAAGGTCGGCGTCGATGCGCTCGGCGACAGCTTCGAAAGCGTGACGGCGGGATCAAGCGAAGCACAGGGCGATCAGGGCCGCAGCGATTTGCCGGAAGCGGCAACGGCGGGCGGCGAGGTTACCGGCTCAGCCGAAGCGCTGGCGAAGTATTCCATCGACCTCACCGAAAAGGCGCGCAAGGGTGAGATCGATCCGGTGGTCGGCCGTGATGCCGAAATCCGCCAGTTGATTGACGTGCTGCTGCGCCGTCGCCAGAACAATCCGATCCTGGTCGGCGAGGCGGGCGTCGGCAAGACCGCGGTGGTGGAAGGCTTCGCGCGCAAAGTCACCGATGGCGATGTGCCGCCGGCGCTCAAGGACATCACGCTGCGCTCGCTCGACATCGGCCTGTTGCAGGCGGGCGCCTCGATGCGCGGCGAATTCGAGAAGCGGCTGCGGCAGGTGATCGACGAGGTCGAATCCTCGCCCAAGCCGATCGTGCTGTTCATCGACGAGGCCCACACCCTGATCGGTGCCGGCGGGCAGGCGGGAACCGGCGACGCGGCGAACCTGCTCAAACCGGCATTGGCGCGCGGCCGCCTTCGCACCATTGCGGCGACGACCTGGGCCGAATACCGCCAATATTTCGAGAAGGACCCGGCGCTGACGCGGCGCTTCCAAACCGTGAATGTCGGCGAGCCCGATACCGACCGCGCCGTCGCCATGCTGCGCACGATCGTGCCGATCATGGCCAAGCATCATAACGTGACGGTGCTCGACGATGCCGTGATCGCGGCCGTCAAGCTGTCGCAGCGCTATGTGCCGGCACGCCAGCTACCCGACAAGGCGGTCAGTCTGCTCGATACCGCCTGCGCCCGCGTCGCCGTTTCGCAATTCGGTACGCCGGCCGAAGTGGAAGATCGTGCCCGCAAGGTCGAGTTGTTGACCAACGAAATCGAGATCGTCAAGCGCGAGAGCCTGGGTCAATACACGACCGGCGCCAAACTGGAGAAGCTGGAAAACCAGCTTGTCGCCGCCACCAAGGCGCTCGAAGAGATCAAGGCGAAATGGGATGCGGAAAAGGCGGCACAGGCCACGGTGACGACGGCACGCGGTGCCGGCAAGTCCGACGAATTGACCGCCGCGTTGAAGGCGCGTGCGGAAGCGCAAGCGGATTCGCCAATGGTGTTCGCGGAAGTCGATGCCGATGCGGTCGCGGCGGTGGTCGGCGACTGGACCGGCATTCCCGTCGGCCACATGGTCAAGGACGAGATCAGTTCGATCCTCACCATCGTCGATCATCTGAAAAAACGCGTCATCGGCCAGGATCACGCCATGGATGCGATTTCTAAACGCATCCAAACCAGCCGCGCCAAGCTCGACAATCCCAACAAGCCGGTCGGCGTGTTCATGCTGTGCGGGCCTTCGGGCGTCGGCAAGACCGAGACCGCGCATGTGCTGGCGGAGCTGCTTTACTCCGGCGACGAAAGCCTCATCGCCATCAACATGAGCGAATTCCAGGAAGCGCACACGGTGTCGACGCTGAAGGGCGCGCCCGCGGGCTATGTCGGTTATGGCCAAGGCGGCGTCTTGACTGAAGCGGTGCGGCGGCGGCCTTATTCGGTGGTGCTGCTCGACGAGGTGGAAAAAGCCCATCCCGACGTGCACGAGATGTTCTTCCAGGTGTTCGACAAAGGTTATATGGACGACGCCGAAGGGCGCTACATCGATTTCAAGAACACGCTGATCCTGCTCACCACCAACGTCGGCACCGACCTGATCTCGACGCTGGCGGAAGACGAGGAAACCAAGCCCGATGCCGAGGCGCTGGCGACGGCGCTGCGTCCCGAATTGTTGAAAACCTTCCCGCCGGCGCTGCTCGGGCGCATGGTGGTGCTGCCGTATTATCCGCTGGCGCCCGACATGCTGAAGGGGATCGTCCGATTACAGATGAACCGCATCGTCTCGCGCATGCGCGAGAACCATGACATCGCCTTCAGTTATGACGAAGCGGTCGTCCACCTGATCGTGTCGCGCTGCACCGAGGTCGCCTCGGGCGGGCGCATGATCGACGCCATCCTCACCAACACCATGCTGCCGGAACTGTCCGTGGCGCTGCTCAACCGCCAGATGGCGGGCGAAAAGGTGAAAACGATCACGGTCGGCGTCGCCAATTCGGTGTTCACCTACACGTTCGGGTGACGGCGATGAGCGGAACGGGCGTGCGCACTGTTACGGTCAACGGAACCAATCCGGATGCGTTTGCGACCGGGCTCGAAACCGGCGCGGCGGCCGGCGTATCCGACGTGCCGTTCAGTCCGGAATGGATTGCGCGCTGCCAGATTACGACGGAGCGGCTTAGCCATTTCGTCAGCGGTTCAGCGCAGGCCAAGGTGCCCGGTTATGCGACAGCACTCGACAGCGCCAAGCGTGAAGGGGAGATCACGACGCCGCAGCGGGTTGCCTTCTGGATCGCGCAATTGGCAGTGGAGTCGGGCCATTTTACCCGGCTTGAGGAAAGTCTGGTCTATTCCGCCAAACGGCTCGCAGCCGTATTTCCGCGGTTGGCGTCCGAGGCCGATGCAATCGTAGCCCAAGCCACGCGCGTGTCGGGCAAATACGACGAGGCCTATGTCGGCAACAAGATCTATGCCGGGTGCAACGGTAACGGCAGCGAGGCGTCGGGCGACGGTTACAAGTACCGCGGGCGGGGCTTCATTCAACTCACGGGGCGCAGCAACTATGCGGCTTACGGCAAGGCGCTGGGGCTCGATCTCGTCAACAATCCAGATTTGGCGAGCCAGCCGGCCGTTGCGGCGCGCATAGCGGCACGCTTTTGGTTTTCGCACGGTTGCAACGCGCTTGCCGACGCTGGCGATGTCACCGGCGTAACCCAGCGGATCAATGGCGGCACCAATGGTCTCGCCGATCGCGGACACTGCACGACCCTTGCCAAGACGATCTGGAAGTAATCGCTATTTCAAATGCCCCGCCGTGCGCATGATGTAGGCGAGGACTTGCGCCACCGCTTTGTACAGCGCTTCGGGGATTTCGGTGTCGAGTTCCACCGAGGCCAGCGCTTCGGCCAGTGCCGGGTTCTGCTGGATTGGGATGTTGGCTTCCCTGGCTTTGGCAATGATCGCTTCGCCGACCGCGCCGCGGCCTGAGGCGACCACGCGCGGGGCATGCGGCTGCTGGTATTTCAGCGCGACTGCGATCGGGCCCGGCTTCGGCTGGCTCATGAAGCGTGATCCACCAGATGCCCGGCCGGCTTGGTCGCGGCGGCAGTCGATTGGAACGCGATGTCGGATTCGAGCGTGACGGCGGTCAACGCGTCGGTCAGCCACGACGAATTGCGCGACAGCTTGGTGAGGGCGTCGGGGCGGTCGGCGCCGATCGTCACCCAGGCATGGCCGCCCGACAGCGCCAAGTTGGCGCGCACCGGTCCCAAGGGCTCGATGGTGATGGCGAGGCCGATGCGCCACACCGGCTCGGGCGTTTCGGCCGATGTACCTTGACCGTCGCGGGTGACGATCATCTGCCCCACCGCGGCACCATGCGGGGTCATCAGCGGCACATCGAAAATCCAGCGCGTTTCGCCGGGCTTGGTCTGGTCGGGCAGCGACGCCATCTGCAGCAGGGTATGACGCGCCAGCGCCGCCTTGCTGCCATTGGAGAGCAATGTTGCCGTCAAGGTGGCGTCGGCGTTTTCGGGCAGGGACGGCGCCGCGGTACCTTGCGCCATCGGCTGGCCGCCGCGCACCGGAGGCGGCACACTGGGCGTGGCCCCTTGCGGCGGTGCCGGTGTCTTGGCGAGCCAGCGTTCGGCCGCTTGGGCGAGTTGCGACAGCGCCGTTTTCACATCGGCCGGCGGTGTTTCGCCCGCGGCCAGCATCGCCTCGGTGAACAGCCCCGAGGCCGCCATCGCGTTCTTGACCGCTGCGGCGTCGGGCGTCTTGTCGGTCGGCATGTGCAGCGCCATCAACTGCTGCACAGCCGATTGCACTTGCGGCGGCAGCGTTCCCGAAGCCGTGGCGCGCAGCACATTGGCCATCAAGGTTGCCATGCCGTCCTGGGTCGCCGCGGCGTTGAGCCGGGCCGAGGCGAGCGCCGATTGCAGCACCGTCAATCCGGGCGCCTGCGCAGTTGCGGTTTCGGCGGTGGTCGTTGCGGTCTGGGCCGTCGATGCGCTGCCTGCGGCCGCGGGGGGCGGAACGGGCGTCGACGTGACCGGAGGGATGATCATGCCGGAAGGCTAGACTGTCAGCCTTAACAACCGTTCAGCGCGATTGGTGAACGGCGATTAACGTATCTTCGCTCGAATTTTGTGCTTAGGGTGCGGCAGGGGAAGGACCGGACCATGCGCATCACCGTTGTTGGCGTTTCTTTGCTGTGCCTGATCGTGACCGGCTGCGGCGGTGGCCGTCCGGATCGTCCCGGGCGCCATGAAGAAGAGTGGCACGCTCCGGTGCAGATGCTGCTGCATTACGTCGGCCCCGACGGGCGGCTGACACGCGCCCAGATGGAAGCCGGCCTGCACCGCGATTTCGAGGCCGCCGATATCAACCATTCCGGTGTGCTCGAACCCGACGAGGCGCGCGCCGTCAACCAGAAGCGCTGGGACGAGGACCACTCGGCAGTCTCGCCGCTGCAGGATTGGAACGGCGATGGCGTGATCGATTTCAACGAATTCGCGGCGGCGGCGCGGGCCCTGTTCCGCGAGCTCGACCGCGACGGCACCGGCGTCCTGACCCCCGACGAATTGCGCGCCGCCCGCGGCCTCGGTCCCGAGACTCACCCCGACGGCCAGCCGACCCCGCCGGACGGCGAGCAGCCCCGCGGCCGCCGCGGCGGTGGTCACTAGGCCGGCAAACGCCTGAACCGGACCGCTGTCGGGGCCAGAATCGGCTCTGGAGCGGGCGCGGAAGGCCGCAAAGGCGCCGGACGAGGGCCTGACAGCGCCGGGATGGGGCTGGACAGGAGGTGAGGTAGCGACGTTTTGTTCGTCCTGCAAAAACCACCTATACCCCTGCTTGACTTAGGAAAGCTGGCGCCCTACATCGGCCGTCCTTTCGCGGGGCAACTCGCGAAACGCCCGCGGGGGCGTAGCTCAGTTGGTTAGAGTGACGGCCTGTCACGCCGTAGGTCGCGGGTTCGAGCCCCGTCGCTCCCGCCAGTACTTCCCA
>NZ_JBWZET010000223.1:0-20169 GCF_056722145.1 Rhizomicrobium sp.
GGTTGGGACGGTGATCCGGATCCGGCGTTTAGCCGAACACGCGGGCGAAGATCGTGTCGACGTTTTTCAGATGGAAGCCAAGGTCGAACAGCGATTCCAACTCGGCGACCGACAGGGCAGCGGAAACGTCGGCATCGGCCTTCAACAGATCGAGGAGGGCGCCTTCGCCGTTGAAGGCGCGCATGGCGTTCTTCTGCACCAGGCGATAGGCGACTTCGCGCGGCAATCCCTTTTGGGTCAGCGCCAGCATCACCCGCTGGCTGTTGACGACGCCATGGGTGCGATTGAGGTTGGCCAGCATGTGCTCGGGATAGACCACCAGCTTCGCCATCAGGCCGGTCATGCGGGCCAGTGCGAAGTCGAGCGTGATGGTGGCATCGGGGCCGATGTAGCGCTCCACCGAGGAATGCGAGATATCGCGCTCGTGCCACAGCGCCACGTTTTCCAGCGCCGGGATCACCGCCGAGCGCACCATGCGGGCAAGGCCGGTGACGTTCTCCGACAGGATCGGGTTTCTCTTGTGCGGCATCGCCGACGAGCCCTTCTGGCCGGGCGAAAAATATTCCTCGGCTTCCAACACTTCGGTGCGCTGCAGATGGCGGATTTCCACTGCCAGCCGCTCGAGCGAGGAGGCAACCACGGCCAGCGCGGCGAAGAAGGCGGCATGGCGGTCGCGCGGAATCACTTGGGTGGAAACCGGTTCCACTTTGAGGCCCAATTGCGCCGCAACGTATTCTTCCACCTGCGGCGCGACGCTGGCGAAGGTGCCGACCGGCCCCGAAATGGCGCAGGTCGCGATCTCTTCCTTGGCGGTGACGAGGCGCGCGCGGGCCCGCTGGAACTCGGCGTAATAGCCGGCGAGCTTGAGCCCGAACGTCGTCGGTTCGGCATGGATGCCGTGGCTGCGCCCGATGGTCGGGGTCAGCTTGTGTTCCAGCGCGCGGGTCTTCAGCGCTTCCAGCAGCTTGTCGACATCGGCAATGAGAAGATCGGCGGCGCGGCTCATCTGTACCGCAAGGCAGGTGTCGAGCACGTCCGAGGAGGTCATGCCCTGATGGACGAAGCGCGCCTCCGGTCCGACGATTTCCGAAAGGTGGGTGAGGAAGGCGATGACGTCGTGTTTGACCTCGCGTTCGATCTCGTCGATGCGCTCGACATTGAAGGTCGCGACCGAGCCTTTTTCCCACACCGTCTTGGCGGCGCTTTCGGGAATGACGCCGAGCTGGGCGAGCGCGGTGGCGGCATGGGCCTCGATTTCGAACCAGATGCGGAACTTGGTTTCGGCCGACCAGATCGCGGTCATGTCGGCGCGGGCGTAGCGCGGGATCATTTTCCTGACATCCTCGGGAATCGGGCGGACCCTAAACCGAACCTTCATCCGGCGGAAGATCGCTCGGCAGCACCGCCTGGATCAGCGCCTTGGAGGCGTCGTGCTTGGGCTCGCGCACGATATGGGCAATCGAGCCGCGTTCGGCGATCTTGCCGTCGTGGAACACCATGGCGTCGTCGGCCAGCGCCTGGGCGACGGTGAAGTCGCTGGTCACCACCAGGAAGGCGGGGCCCTGGGTGGCGCGGAAATCGATCAGCACTTCGCGCATGATGGTCTGGGCGAAGGCGTCCAGCCCCTTCAAGGGCTCGTCGACCACCACCAGCAGCGGGGCGGCGACGAAGGCACGCGCCACCTGCAGCCGGCGCTTGTCGAACGGGGAGAGCGAAGCGACGGTGCGCTTTCCCGCATGACTGGCAAGCCCCACCCGCTTCAAGGCGGCATCGCGATAGCCGGCGATGAGTTCGCGGGTCAGGCTGAGGTGGGCGCGCAAGGGCTCGTCGACCGTTTCATGGATGGTCATGCGCGGATCGAGCGAATCGTCCTCGCCGGTGACGAAGGCGATGCGCCGGCGGATGCGCGCCGCCATGGCTTCCGACAGGCGGTAGAGATCGACGGCATCGAACAACACCCGCCCGCTCGGGGCTTTGTCGAAGCCGAGCAGGGCGCGCAGCAGCGCCCGCCGCCCGGACCCCGCCTCGCCGACCAGGGCCAGCGAAGCGCCGCGCCGGAGCTCGAAGGTCAGCCCGTCGCGCATCGGCGTCTTGGGCTGGAACGACAGTCCGTGCACCTGCAACAAGGGCTGGCCGCGCGCCGCGGCCGTGCGCGGCTTGGGCGGATCGAGGTTGAGCTGCGGCAGCGCCTTGAACAGGGTCTTGGTATAGGCGTGGGCGTGGCCGCTCATCAGTCGCGCCGCTTCGCCTTCTTCCACCACCCGCCCGGCGCGCAGCACCAGCACCCGGCCGCCGATCCGCGTCGCCGCCTGCAATCCGCCGGTGGCATAGAGAAGCGCAAAGGCGAGCCGGCGATGCTCCTGTTTCAAGAGCCCCATCATCAGTTTGACCGCGGTGGGACCGAGGTCGGCGAAGGGATGGTCGGCAAGGACAAGGTCGGGGGTCTGGGCACTGACCGCGGCGAGAAGGCCGATGGCGAGCGTCACCGGATCGAGCTGGGCCGGCTTGGCATCGAGCAGTGGCAGCGTCACCGCGGTGGCAAAGCGCTCGAGGGCGAGACGCAGTTCTTCGCGGGCGCTGCCGAACGGCGCCCCCAGCTTGCGCGCCACGATGCGCACCAGCTGTTTCAGCACGCTCGAATGCGGCGACAAGGGGCCGGCCAGCGGATTGGGCAGATAGGCGACGCGGATCGGCGGTTTCAGGCGCTTGGCGGCGGAGCGGGGCTCGCTGGCGGCAAAGCGGATGGTGCCCGAGATGACGTCGGCCTTGTCGGGAAAGCCGCCGAGGACGCGCAGCAGCGCGTCTTTGCCGGAGCCCTCTTCGCCGAGGACGATGGCGCTGTCGCCGCGGTCAAGCGTCAGCGACAGCCGGTCGAGGGTGCGCACGCCGGCATGGCTGACGGTCAGTTGGTTCAGTTCGAGCAGCGGTTCGCTCATGCCCGCTCCCCTTCGCCGAGTCCGGCGGCCAGCCGCGCGCACAGGATCAGGATCACCAGTGCGAGCGCCGGGAAGGCCGCCGTCCACCAGGCGGAAAAATAGCTGATTTTGGCGGCGGCGATGATGAGCCCAAGGTCGCGGGCCGGCGGGGTCGCGCCGAAACCGAGGAAGGAGGCGGTCGACAGCAGAATCGTCACCGCCGCCAGGGCGCGGGCGACGACGCTGCCGAGCAGATGGCGGAATTCATAGGTGAGGTCACGCTTCAAGAGGGTCATGCCGGGAATGCCGGTGGCACGGGCATAGGTGGCGTGGCTGGACTGCAGGTCGACGGCGTCGAAGGCGCGCACGAAGCCGAGCGGGGCGGTGGCGAGTCCGGCGGCGAGGATGACAAAGTCGTGGCCGAGCAGCCCGATCATCAGGATGGCGAGGAGCAGCGCCGGCACCGCCGCCAAGACGCCCCAAAGGCCGCGGAACACCAGGGCGAGGCCGCGCGGCAGCCGCACCGCGACGGCACCGAACAGCCCGCCGGCGACGATGGCGATCATGGCCGCCAGCACCGCATCGACGCCGGTGACGGCAAGCCCGTGCAAGGTCTCGCTGAAAACGTCGCGGCCGAGCAGGTCGGTGCCGAAGGGATGCGGTTCCGACGGCGGGCTCAAGACGGCGCCGGTCATCAGCGTGCCGGCAGGGGCATGGGCGAGGAAATCGCTGAGCAGCACCACCAGCGCCAGCAGCCCCAGTCCGAACCAGCCGGCGCTGCGCAGGATGAGGCCCGTGGTGGAGCTGTCGCGCCCGCTCATGGCCGCCCTCCCGGGGTCATGGCGCGGGCCACCACGGTGCCGAGGACGTCGCTCAGGATGGTCAAAAGCGCGAACAGGAAAACCAGGATGGCGGCCAGATTCCAGTCGGCCAGGGCGACCGATTTGACGAACAGGTCGGCGGCGCCGTCGCGGTGGAACACCCATTCCGCGACCACGGTGGCCGAGGCCAGCGCCAGCACGATTTCGCGGGCGCCGGCGAACAGGCAGGCGACGATCTGCGGCAGGACGTAGAGCGTCTCGATTTCAACGACGCCGAGCCCCATCCGCTTGAGCCCGGTGCGGAAGGCCTGGCCGCTCGATTGGCTCGAGGCTCGCCTGAGCACCAGCTGCACCGCCGAGGCGCCGGCCAGGCCGACGGTCACCACCGGCAGGGCGAGAATCGGCCAGAGCTGGTCCGGCGGCACCGCAGAGCCGACCGTCGCGTTGACGCTGACCGGCCAGCCGAGCCCTTCAGCCGCCAGGAAGGCGAGGGCGAGGCCGGAGCAGAACACCGGCGTCGCCGTGATCACCTGGATCAGCGGGGCGGCCAGCTTGCGCGCCGGGCCGAGGGCGAACAGCAGGCCGAACGGCACGCCGGCGACCAGCGCGAAGGCGCCGCCGAGCGCGATCAGCGCCAGGGTCTGGGGCAGGTGCAGGGCGAGTTCTTGGGCGACCGCATTGCCGCTGACGGCGCTGACCCCGAGATCGAGGCGGATGAAATGGAACAGGTGACTGCCGAAAGCCGCGAAGAATCCCCGCAGGTTATGGGCATAGGGCTCGCCGACGGCCGCAATTGCCGCGGCGACCAAGCCGGCCCCCACCACTCCGACCACCAAACGCAGTGCTTGGCGGGCTATGAACCGCTGCATCAGCCCCCACCTTTCGGCTTCTTGTATAGCAGCCGAACGATCGTCCCCGAAGTCTTCTAAGCGGATTTTCTTAAAGCAAGCCCAAGGCCTTGAAGCTGACATGCCCGCTGCGGCCGACCACCACATGGTCGTGGACGACGATCCCCAGCGCCCGGGCGGCGTCGGCAACATCGCGGGTCATGGTGATGTCGGCCTTGGACGGGGTGGGGTCGCCGGAGGGATGGTTGTGGACCAGGATCAAGGCCGACGCCCCGTGCTCGAGCGCCCGCTTGACGATTTCACGGGGATAGACCGGGGTGTGGTCGATGGTTCCGGTCGATTGCACCTCGTCGGCGATCAGGATGTTCTTGCGGTCCAGGAAAAGAACCCGGAATTCCTCTTTCTGGGCCCGGGCCATGGCGGCGGCGCAATAGTCGAGCAAGGCCGCCCACGACGCCAAGGCGGGCCGCCCCAGGACCCGGGTCTTGGCCAGACGCCGCGCCGCGGCTTCGACGATTTTCAGCTGGGTCACCACTGCGATGCTGGCCCCTTCCACTTCCAGGAGGCGTTCGCGCGGCGCCGCGATCACCTCGGCGAAGCTGCCGAAGCGGGCGATCAGGGTCTTGGCGAGGGGTTTGACATCGCGCCGGGGCACCGCCGCGAACAGCGCCAGCTCGAGCAGTTCGTAATCCGGCAAGGCGTCGGGACCGGCACCGAGGAAGCGATCGCGCAGCCGCTCGCGATGGCCGAGGTAATGCGGCATTTCCACATCGGACACGGAGCGATCGGATTTGGGCGGCACGACAACCCCCGCGATTCCGGGAGCGATCCTATCACAACCGCCGTTGGTTGCGGCTACAGGTAGGGCGGCTTGTGCCAGCCTTTGGGCGACAGCGTGAAAATCTCGACACCGTTTTCGGTGACGCCGACCGCGTGCTCGAATTGCGCCGAGAGCGAACGGTCGCGGGTGACCGCGGTCCAGCCGTCCGACAGCACCTTCACGCCATAGCCGCCGAGATTGATCATCGGCTCGACGGTGAAGAACATGCCCGGCTTGAGGCCGATGCCGTGTCCCGGCTTGCCGTAATGGACGATGTTGGGCAGGGCATGAAACACCTGGCCGAGGCCGTGGCCGCAGAAATCGCGCACCACGCTGCACTTTTCCTCGCCCTCGACATAGGACTGGATGGCATGGCCGATGTCGCCGGTGGTGGCGCCGGGCTTGATCGCCGCAATGCCGCGCATCATCGATTCATAGGTGATTTCGACTAGGCGGGCGGCTTTGCGCTTGACCTCGCCGACCAGGTACATGCGGCTGGAATCGCCGTGCCAGCCGTCGAGGATCACGGTCACGTCGATGTTGACGATATCGCCGTCCTTCAAGGGACGATCGGCCGGCATGCCGTGGCAGACGACGTGGTTGATCGAGGTGCAGAGGGTGAATTTGTAGCCGCGATAGCCGAGACAGGCCGGCACTGCGCCATGGCTGACGATGTAGTCGTAGGCGACCTTGTCGAGATGGGCCGTGGTGACGCCCGGCCTGACCTCGGGCACCATGAGGTCGAGCACCTCCGCCGCCAGACGGCCGGCGCGGCGCATCCCCTCGAAATCCTTTTCGGTATGAAGCGCCACCGCGAAATGGGCCTTGCGGGCGGCTTCGAAGACCTCAGAAACTTGCATCACTCGGGCATCTAATCGACGTTTCACCCCTAATCTAGGGTGCAACCCCTTTCAATTCCACCCATGCCGTAGTTTTCCCTAGTCCGGGTGGCCGGACGAGGACACAATCGCCGCCATGAACCAAAATCCCACCGCCGCGGTCCTGGTGATCGGCGACGAGATCCTGTCGGGTCGCACGCAGGACACGAATTCGGGCACGATCGCGCGGTTTCTGGCCGATCTCGGCATAACCTTGCGGGAAATCCGCGTCGTCGGCGATGTCGAAGCGGAAATCGTCGCCGCCTTGAACGCCTTGCGGTCGCGCTACGGCTGCGTCCTCACCACCGGCGGCATCGGCCCCACCCACGACGACATCACCGCCGACGCGGTCGCCAAGGCGTTCGGGGTTGCGATCGACTACCATCCCGAGGCGCTGGCGCTGCTCGCCGCGCGCTACGCCGATCCGGCCGATTTCAACGATTCCCGCAAGCGCATGGCCCGCATCCCCACTGGCGCGAGCCTGATCCGCAACAGTGTGTCCGCGGCGCCCGGTTTTCAGCTCGACACTGTGTTCGTGCTGGCGGGAGTGCCCGCGATCATGCGCGCCATGCTCGATGAGGTTGCGCCGCGGCTGTCGCGCGGGCGTCCGGTGGTGACGATTACGGTCGCCGCTGGTGTGGCGGAAGGCGCGATCGCTGGGCCGCTGGCAACGGTCCAGGCCCGCCATCCCGAGGTCGCGATCGGCTCCTATCCGGTCTATCGGGCTGACGGATATGGCGTGCAGCTGGTGGCGCGCGGGTTCGAGCGGGCGGCGGTGGAAGCCGTTGCTGCGGAAATCACCATGCTGCTGGAAGCGGCAGGCGGGACTGCGGAGCGGCTTTCACCTTAACGTCGAATCCACCTCGGGTGCGCCGGTTGGCAATGGTAATAACCGGTAAACGGTGTATCGTGGGTTTTACAAAAATGCGGGCGGGATTGAATTCGGCCCCAAGGTGTTGGGAAATACGCGCCGGTCCGGGTCCGGAACTCGGCGCAAGCACCGGCGGATGAACCGCCGCAAGGGTGGGGTGCATGCGTAGGTTTTGGTTGGCGATAACCGTCGGCCTCGGCGTTGCCGCCGCCGGCGTTGCGGTCGCCGAAAACCTGACCTCCTCGAAGGGCACCGACTTCTTCGCGCCCGGCAATCATCAGTTCTATGTCTGGTGTCAATCGGGCGGCGATTTCACCGTCAGCCAGCGCGGGTCTTCGGCCGAAGACGCCCAGATGCGGCTTTACAACGGCATCAAAGCCAAAGGCCGCCCCGCTTGCTGGCCGGTCTGGCAAGGCAAGATATCAGGCTAACCTCCCTCACTCCTTCGGGGGGGCGCGGTGTTTGCCTTTGGCGAGCGCCACGATCATGCCGCGCAGGGTCTGCACCTCTTGATACGTGAGCTGGGCGCGGTGGATGGTGGCGCGGATGGCGCGGCTCATATGCTCGCGCTTGTCAGGCGGATAGAGAAACCCGGTGCGCGTCAGTTCGCCTTCGAGGTGATCGAACAGCTGGAACAGCTCTTCGCGCGTCGGGCGGCGATGGATCGGATTGTGCTCGATCTTGGAAGCTGGCGTGTCGTCTTCGATCTTGAACCACTCGTAGCAGCAGAGCAGCACCGCCTGGCCAAGATTGAGCGAGGCGAATTCCGCGGTCGGGATGGTGATGACGCAATCGGCGAGCGAGACATCGTCGTTCTCGAGCCCGGCCCGCTCGTTGCCGAACAACAGGCCGGTCTTGTCGCCGACCGTCGCCCGGCGCAGGCGTTTGGCCGCCTCGCCGGGGGTGATGATCTCCTTGGTGATGCCGCGGTCGCGCGCGGTGGTGGCATAGACGACGTTGAGGTCGGCCAGCGCCTCGGGCAGGGTATCGTAGAGCTTGGCGTCGTCGAGCACGCTCTTGGCGGTGACCGCCATGGCGTAGGCCTTCTCATTGGGCCAGCCGTCGCGGGGGGCGACCAGCCTGAGGTCCGCGAGGCCGAAATTCTTCATGGCGCGAGCGGCGGCGCCGATATTCTCGCCCAATTGCGGGCGGCACAGGATGATGGCGGGGGTGGTCATCACAAGGGTCCAGATATTAGAACTGCCGCGTCAGCGGAAAGCACCCGCTTACCATTTTGTACCGTGGGTTTGCACGAGACCTTTGACGCCCGGTGAACTCTTGGCTAGAACGACTCCAATCTACTCCTTCCGAGGCCTCCCATGAACAAGATCAAGGTAGCCAACCCCGTCGTCGAGCTCGACGGCGACGAGATGACCCGCATCATCTGGGATCTGATCAAGCAGAAACTGATCCTGCCCTACCTTGATGTGAAGCTGGAGTATTACGACCTCTCGGTGGAGCACCGCGACGCCACCGAGGACCGGGTGACGGTGGACTCGGCTGAGGCGATCCTGCGCCACGGGGTCGGCGTCAAATGCGCCACCATCACGCCGGACGAAGCCCGGGTGAAGGAATTTTCCCTCAAGAAGATGTGGAAGTCGCCCAACGGGACCATCCGCAACATTTTGGGCGGGGTGATCTTCCGTGAGCCGATCATCTGCCAGAACGTGCCGCGCCTGGTTCCCGGCTGGACCCAGCCGATCGTCATCGGCCGCCATGCCTTCGGCGATCAGTACCGCGCCACCGATTTCAAGTTCCCGGGAGCCGGCACGCTGACGCTGAAATTCGTCGGCGACGACGGCAAGGTGATCGAGCACGAGGTGTTCAAGGCGCCCGGCGCCGGCGTCGTGATGGGGATGTACAATCTCGACGAGTCGATCCGCGATTTCGCCCGCGCCTCGATGAATTACGCGCTGGCGCGGGGTTATCCGCTCTATCTGTCGACCAAGAACACCATCCTGAAAGCCTATGACGGCCGCTTCAAGGATCTGTTCCAGGAGGTGTTCGACGCCGAATTCGCCGACACCTACAGGGCCAAGGGCCTCACCTACGAGCACCGCCTGATCGACGACATGGTGGCCTCGGCGCTGAAATGGTCGGGCGGTTATGTCTGGGCCTGCAAGAATTACGACGGCGACGTGCAGTCCGATACGGTGGCGCAGGGCTTCGGCTCGCTCGGTTTGATGACCAGCGTGTTGATGACGCCCGATGGCCAGATCGTCGAAGCCGAGGCCGCGCACGGCACGGTGACGCGCCATTACCGCGAGCACCAGAAGGGCAAGCCGACCTCCACCAATTCGATCGCTTCCATCTTTGCCTGGACCCGCGGGCTGGCCCATCGCGCCAAACTCGACGGCAACGAGGCGCTCGCCGAGTTTTCGCACGCGCTCGAAAGAGTCTGCGTCGAGACGGTGGAATCGGGCTTCATGACCAAGGACCTCGCGCTCCTTGTCGGTCCCGACCAGAAATGGCTGACCACCGAAGGCTTCCTCGACAAGGTCGACGAGAATCTGAAAGCCGCGATGGCCTGACACGGCGGTCGCGTTCGCCAGGTGCGCTAAGCTCCCGGACCTCACCCGGGGGCCTCTTCATGCGCAGAATCCTGTCTGTTGTTGCTGCAATACTGTTTGGCGCTGGAGCGGCCAACGCCGCGGTGCCTGCGCCCCGCGCCATATCGGGCTGGGTCGTATCCCAATTTACGCCAGGCGGCGGCGGTTGCACCGCGCGGCGGGTCGGGCGCGAAGTGAACGTGTCGCTGATGATCAATGGCCGCGATCACATCGTGGTGGCGGTGGCGCGGCCGGATTGGCGGCTCGAACCGGGCAAGACGGTGGAGGCCACGCTCACCATCGACGACGGAGCGCCGCAGACAGTTCAGGTCTCGCCGATGATGGTGTTGGCTCTGTTCGAGGTCGATTCCGCGGATCTGGAGCAGCACATGCTGCATGGCCGCTCGATGCAGCTGCGCTTCCCATGGGGGAGTTTCACAGCCGATTTGACGGCGGCAAACGAAGCAGTGGAGGCCGTGCGCGAATGCAACAAGCAACCCTGATGGCAGCCGCAGAAATCGGCCAGCCATCGCACCCTTCGGCCGCAAAGCCGCCGGTTTGACGGCAGCGTCGGCGGCGGGCGATTTCCCCTGTCCGGGCGAAGGCGCTAGGCTCGCCGGCGTTCGGTCAGGAAGCCTCTCATGAAATCGCTCATCGCCGGGTACCGGCAGTTTCGCCGCGACGTGTGGCCGGCCGCCAAAAGCCATTACGCCACCTTGGCCAAAGGCCAGAAGCCGCACACGCTGGTGATCTCGTGCAGCGATAGCCGCGTCGATCCGGCGGCGATCTTTTCCATGCGTCCCGGTGAGATGTTCGTGGTGCGCAATGTCGCCTCGGTGGTGCCGCCCTATGAAACCAATGGCGGCCATCATGGCGTCTCGGCGGCGATCGCGTTTGCCGTGATCAATCTCGAGGTCGCCCGCGTGGTGGTGCTGGGGCACGAAAGCTGCGGCGGCGTGGCGGCGGCGCTGGATACCCATAACCTCACGACGCCATTCCTGTCGGACTGGGTGGATCTGCTGGCACCAGCGATCCACAAATGCGCCGGATGTGCGGGACAACTCGACGTCGAATATGAATCGATCCGGCTGTCGCTCGGCCGGCTGATGACGTTTCCGTTCGTCGCCGAGCGCGTCGCGAACAGGCACCTCCAATTGATCGGCGCGCACTTCAGGATTTCGGATGGCACGCTGTCGCTGCTCGATCCGGCCGATCAGACGTTCAAGCCGGTGACCGAGGATTGACCAAGGCGGGGTTATCGCACCCCTGGGGGCGGAACGGCTGCACCAGGGTCGGGCCTGAGCCGTGGGCGGCGAGATCGGCATTGAGGCGGGCAAGCGCGGCGTCGTCGAGCAGCGCCGGATGAACCGTGGTGCGCAATTGATGCGGCACGCCGCTCGCGACCAGCAGCGTCAGACTTTCCTTGGCCGCCGCGCCGCTGCCGGCGACACCGGTGATCATTTCGTATTCGGCGAACGGCGCCTTGATGTCGAACCCGACCCAATCGAGGAGCGGCAGCACCGCTGCCAGCCGCTGCGGTGCCGGTCCTCCGGTGTGCAGCGCAGTGCGAAACCCGAGCGCCCGCACCTCGGCGAGCGCCTCCGGCAGGGCCGATTGCAGCAGCGGCTCGCCGCCGGAAAACACGACGCCGTCGAGCAATCCGCGACGGGTATCGAGAAATGCGACAACCTCGGCCCATGACGGTCCGTTGCCGTGGGCGGGCCTTAAATGCGGGTTATGGCAATAGGGGCAAGCCCAGCCGCAGCCTCGGCAGAACACCGTCGCCGCCAGTTCGCCGGGCCAGTCGCACGCCGACCAGGTCTGCAAGCCCCCAACACGCAAGACGACGCGCAGCTCAGCCACCGATCAGCCGCCGCATTTGGCTTCGACGAAATAGGTGCGCTCGGCGAATTCGCTTTGCTTGCCGCGATTGAACGAGGCGACCGGGCGGTGATAGCCCATCACCCGCGTCCACACTTCGCAGGGCTGGCGTTCGCTGTCGTCGAGGAGGGCGGGATCGATCACGACATGTTCGGTCATGGCAGGATTCCTTATTCGGCCGCCTGGGCCAGTTTCTTGGCGATGAGCGCTTCATCGCATTTGGGACAGAAGGCATGCTCGCCGGCGATGTAGCCGTGCTTGGGGCAGATCGAGAAGGTCGGCGTCACGGTGATGTAGGGCAGCGAGAAATTCGACAGCGCCCGTTTGACCAGCTTCTTGCAGGCTTCGCCCGACGACAGGCGCTCCTGCATGTAGAGATGCAGCACGGTGCCGCCGGTATATTTCTTCTGCAGCGGCTCCTGGCGGCGCAGCGCCTCGAAGGGATCGTCGGTGAATCCGACCGGCAGCTGGCTGGAGTTGGTGTAATAGGGCTGATCGGGCGTGCCCGCCTGCAGCATGTCGGGGAAGCGCTTCTTGTCCTCGCGCGCAAAGCGATAGGTGGTGCCTTCCGCCGGCGTGGCTTCGAGATTGTAGAGGTGGCCGGTCTCTTCCTGGAAGCGCACGATCATGGCCCGTACATGGTCGAGGAATTCGAGCGCGAAGGCGGAGCCTTGCGGCGTCGTGATGTCCTCGGCATCGCCCGTGTAGTTGCGGATCATCTCGTTGATGCCGTTGACGCCGAGCGTCGAGAAGTGGTTCCGCAGGGTGCCGAGGTAGCGCTTGGTATAGGGGAACAGGCCATTGTCCATATGGCTCTGGATCACCTTGCGCTTGATCTCGAGGGTGGCGCGGCCGACGTCCAGGAGGGTGTCGAGGGCTGCGAACAGCCCGGCCTTGTCGCCCTTGTGCAGGAAGCCGAGGCGGGCGCAGTTGAGGGTGACGACGCCGACCGATCCGGTCTGCTCGGCCGATCCGAACAGGCCGTTGCCGCGCTTCAAGAGTTCGGTGAGGTCGAGCTGCAGCCGGCAGCACATCGAGCGCACCATGTTGGGCTTCAGTTCGGAATTGAGGAAGTTCTGGAAATAGGGCAGGCCGTATTTCGCCGTCATCTCGAACAGGCGCTCGGCGTTCTCGCTCTCCCAGGGAAAGTCCGGCGTGATGTTGTAGGTCGGAATCGGAAAGGTGAAGACGCGGCCCTTGGCATCGCCGGTCGTCATCACGTCCATGTAGGCGCGGTTGATGGCATCCATCTCGGCCTGCAGATCGCCGTAGGTGAAGTCCATCTCTTCGCCGCCGATCAGCGGCACCTGCTCGCACAGGTCTTCCGGGCAGGTCCAGTCGAAGGTGAGGTTGGTGAACGGCGTCTGGGTGCCCCAGCGCGACGGCACATTGAGGTTATAGATCAGCTCCTGGATGCACTGACGAATCTCTTCGTAGCTCATCCGGTCCTTCCGCACGAACGGCGCCATATAGGTGTCGAACGAGGAAAACGCCTGGGCGCCGGCCCATTCGTTCTGCAGGGTGCCGAGGAAATTGACGATCTGACCGACCGCGCTCGACATGTGCTTGGGCGGCGCCGCTTCGATCTTGCCGGGCACGCCATTGAGGCCTTCGTTGAGGAGAGTCCTCAGCGACCAGCCGGCGCAATAGCCCGCCAGCATATCGAGATCGTGGATGTGGATGTCGCCGTCGCGGTGCGCCTTGCCCGCTTCCGGCGGATAGACATGGCTCAGCCAGTAGTTCGCGGTCATCTTGCCGGAGACGTTGAGGATCAGGCCGCCGAGCGAATAGCCCTGGTTGGCATTGGCGTTGACCCGCCAGTCGGCGCGGCTGAGGTATTCGTTGATCGAGGTTTCGACATCGACCACCGTCTTCTTGTCCTGGCGCAGGCGGGCGCGCTTCTCGCGATAGACAATGTAGGCGCGGGCGGTGGCGAAGTGATTGGCGCTGATCAGCACCTGTTCGACGACGTCCTGGACCTGTTCGATGTGCGGCGGAACATCGATGAAGCGGTACGACAGCACCTTCACCGCCTGGATGGCGAGGAGATCGGCTTCCGGCGTATCGAATTCGCCCGTCGCCTTGCCGGCGCGTTCGACCGCCGAACGGATTTTTCCGGCATCGAACGCCACCACATCGCCGGAGCGCTTGACGACGTGGCGGGGAGAGACAAGACGGGCCATCATGGCACGGAACCTTCGCGTGATGGGCAGAGGCGCGAGCAAATCCACCGGCCGCAAACGCAGCCGATCGACCCGCCGGTGCACCCCGCCCGGGGACAATTTGTTGGTTACGGCAGGTCTCCTGGCTCGCGACCCCTTGCCGAGCCTTCCCGGCCAACCTGGCCAGTGGCGTCCTTCGGCAAGGACTTGTCGCTTACAGTTGCGGGGGCAGCGCAGGCATTGCACCTGCTTCCCTCTTCGTCCCGTGAGTCGGGGAACCGTAACGCTAGAGCTATGGTGAAGGTTTGGTTACGCCGCGGTCAAGACTCGCGGCTCCGGCATTTCATCACGGGGGGCAAATTTCATCCTTGCGCCGCTCGGTTGGGCACAGCTTCAGGCTGTCGAATCAGCGCCGACTAGCGTGAATGTCCCGCGGGCGGCGTTCCTGCCACAGGACTGTCGCGGGCCGATGCCTTATAAACGGCGGTTCAAGCGGAGGCGGTGATGCGCGCAGTTGGTTTCCTGGTGCTGGCGGCAATTTTGTCCGCGGCAGCCGCGCACGCCGATGTGCCCGACGGCTGGCAGCTGGCGCGCGATGGCGCGGCGTGCGAGGCCGATTTTCCCCAAACCGGCGACGGCGCCATGCTGACCATCGCGGTGGTGGGGCCGCAGCATCTGCTCCTGTTGCAGAACCCGGCCTTTCCCGAACCGAAACAGTCCACCAATGTGACGCTGCAATTCGACAACGGCGAGACCTTCGCCATGGAGGCGATGGGGTCCAATCACATCTACGGCTTCGGCATCACGCCCGAGATCGGCATGGCGCTGCGTCTCGGCCACCGGCTCACCGCGACGGTCGAGGGCAAATCCTATGTCTTCCGTTTCACCCGCGCCGACATGGCGATGGACGCGGCTGCCCATTGCGCCGGCACCAAGACCCTTCCGGAAATCTGGAGTGACGCCCCCAAGCCGGTGCCGGGCGCGCCGGGCTGGATGATCCTCGAGAATCTCGCCGGCACCGGCCAATGCAGCGTCCGGCGCAACAGCCCGGAGGTCAACACCTCGCTGGCGCTGACTGGCCAGGGCCGTCTGCTGCTGATTGCCGGCCGGCCCGATTGGGCGCGGTGGAGCGACAAGATCGCCGCCACGCTTGCCGTCGACGATGCGCCGCCGGTTGCCGTGGAGGCGCTTGGATTCCAGAATCTGGTGATGCTGCCGGTCGCCGACGACGCCCTCCTGCACAAGGTGGAAGCCGCCAAGATACTGACCTGGCAGCTGCCCTGGGGCACCTTCCATGCTGAGGTGGACGGATTGGGCGCCGCGGAAGCGGCGATGCGCGCCTGCACGGCAAAAAGCGCTGCGAATGCACGGCATTAGCAGAGCGACCAGCCGCCGCATCGAGGCGAATGTTCTTGATTTGTTCGGCGCCTTCGGCTAAGATTCCTCCAACAGGGAGAGCGACATGCTGGGATACGTGACCATCGGCGCGTTGGACGTGGAAGCATCGGGCAAGTTTTACGATGCGGTGCTGGCGCACCTCGGCGACGAGCGCAAATTCGCCGACAATGGCTGGATCGGCTATGGCCCCAAGGGCGCCGACAGCCACTATTTCTATCTCTGCCCGCCCTTCAACAAGGAGCCGGCGACCGGTGGCAACGGCACCATGCTGGCGTTCAAGGCGCCGTCGCAGGACGCGGTCGATGCCGCCTACGCGGCCGGCATGGCGGCTGGCGGCAGCGACGAAGGGGGTCCCGGCTTCCGTCCGCCCGAAGGCGACAAATTCTACGGCGCCTATTTGCGCGATCCGACCGGCAACAAGATCTGCGTCTATTTCGCGAAATGACCTTTCCTTCCCCGTACTTCGCGGGGGAGGCGGATCATCGCGAAGCGATGAGACGGAAGGGGCTCAGTCGTCTTCGCGGTATTCGTAGCGGCGCTGGGCGGCGGCGGCGATTTCCACCGAGGCGATGTCGCCGCGCCCGACCCGGATCAGATGCGCCTTGGCGGCTTCCTCGATGTGCAGGCGCAGCATCGGGTGCTTGCGCGTCAGGGTGGTGAAATCCTCCGCCGACAGTGCCAGCAGCCGGCAATTGGTGGTGGCGACGATGGTGGCGCGGCGGTGGGTGTCGTGCAGCAGCGCCAGCTCGCCGAAGAAGTCGCCGGGCCCGAACTTGACCCGCTTGTTGGGCAGTTCGGCTTCGACCTCGCCGGAGACGATGAAATACATCGCGTGCGCCGGCGCGCCCTTGACCGAAATGATGGTGCCGCGCGCCACGCTTTGGCTGCGCAAGACGTTCATCACCTCGCCGAGCAGGCGGGCATCGAAATCCTTGAACAGCGGCACCCGCGCCAGCATGCCGAAGGTGACGACGAATTCGCGCTGATGAATGGTGTTGACGAAGCCATTGGCGACGATGCCGACCGGCAGCGCCAGGATGCCGAGGCCCATCACCATGGTGCAGCCGGCAATCAGGCGGCCGAGCGCGGTAATCGGCACTTCGTCGCCATACCCGACGGTGGTGAGCGTCGTGATCGCCCACCACATCGCCGACGGGATGGTGCCGAACTTCTCGGGTTGGACGGCGCCTTCCGCGGCGTGCATGGCGGCGGCAGCGAAGACGGTGGCGCACATGATGAGCAGAAGCGTGCCGAACAGCGCCCGCCGCTCGGCCGAGACGACGCGCCCCAGCGTCGACAGCGCCGGCGAATAGCGCGCGATCTTCATCAGGCGCAACAGCCGCACCATGCGCAGGAAACGGAAATCGAGGAACGGAAAAAACGCCGTGAAATAGACCGGCGCCACGGCGAGGAAATCGATCACCATGGTCGGCTTCAAGGCGGCCTTGAGCCGGCCGTGCCAGCGTCCTTTTTCGCGGATCAGCGGGTCTTCCACCGCAACCCACAGCCGCAGGGCGTATTCCACCGTGAACACCGCCACCGAGAACACCTCGAACACTTCGAGGTCGAACCAATAGGGCTGGCGAATGGAAGGCACGCTGGCGAGCGTGAACGCCGCCACATTGGCGATGATGAGGATGATCAGGAACGCTTCCACCAGCGCACCGGTGAAGCCGTGCGCCGGGCCGCCTTCGAGCACGAGATAAACGCGGCGGCGGAACCTTCGATAGCGGTCGACCGCCGGTCTCATCGGCTCAACCGGCGAGTTTGGCCTCGATGGCTGCGAGCGCCGCTGTCGCCTTGGTCGCGTCGGGACCGCCGGCCTGGGCCATATCGGGTCGGCCGCCGCCGCCCTTGCCGCCCAAAGCTTCCGCCCCCGTCCGCACCAGATCGACCGCGCTGACCGTCTTGGTCAGGTCATCGGTGACGCCCACAACGATCGAAGCTTTGCCGTCGGCGACGGCCACGAAAACCACCACGCCGGACCCGATCTTGGTCTTGGCCTCGTCGGCCAGGCCTTTCAGATCCTTCGGCGACACGCCTTCCACCACCCGGGCCACCAGCTTGAAGCCGCCGACCTCTTTGACGTCGCTTTCGGCGCCGCCTTTCGCGGGACCGGCGAGCGCCAGCGCCCGCTTGGCATCCGACAGTTCGCGTTCGAGACGGCGGCGCTCCTCGGCCAGCTGCGCCACCCGCGCCGGCAGTTCGGCCGGACTGGTCTTCAAGGCGGCAGCGGCTTCGCGCGCCAGATCGGACTGATGCGACAGATACTGCCGCGCCCCTTCCGAGGTCAGCGCTTCGATGCGGCGCACGCCCGAGGCGACCGCGCTTTCCGACAGGATGGTGAAGAGGCCGATGTCGCCGAGACGGTGGACATGGGTGCCGCCGCACAGTTCCACGGAATAGGGCTTGTCGCCGCCGGTTTCGCCCAGATCGCGGCCCATCGTCAGCACACGGACTTCGTCGCCGTACTTTTCGCCGAACAGCGCCATGGCACCGGACTGGATCGCCTGCTCGGTCGGCATCAGCCGGGTGGCGACGTCGGAGTTCTGGCGGATCACGGCATTGACCATGGTTTCCACCGCCGCCAGCTCGTCGGCGTTCACCGCCTTGGGATGGCTGAAGTCGAAGCGCAGGTGTTCGGGCGACACCTCGGAACCCTTTTGGGCGATGTGGGGTCCGAGAACGCGCTTCAACGCGGCCTGCAGCAGATGGGTCGCCGAATGGTTGGCGCGCGTCGCCCGGCGCAATTCGCCGTCGACCTTGAGGTCAAGGGAATCGCCGACCGCGATCTCGCCTTTGGTGATGTTCACGACATGCACCGTCAGGGCGCCGAGCTTCTTCTCGGTATCGATCACCGTGCCGGCGGCCTTGGGCGAGGCGACGGTACCGCGATCGCCGACCTGACCGCCCGATTCGCCGTAGAACGGGGTTTGGTTGGTCAGGATACGGACGGTTTCGCCGGCGTTGGCCGTGGTCACCCGCTTGCCGTCCTTGAAGATCGCCAGCACGGTGCCTTCGGCCTCTTCGGTGTCGTAGCCGAGGAACTCGGTCTTGCCGAACTCGTCGAGCACCGCAAACCAGGAGCCTTCGGTCGCCGCTTCGCCGGAACCGGCCCAGGCTTTGCGCGCTTCGGCCCGCTGGCGGTTCATCGCGTCGGTGAAGCCGGTGAGGTCGACGCCGATGCCGCGCGAGCGCAGCGAATCCTGGGTCAGGTCGAGCGGGAAGCCGAAGGTGTCATAGAGCTTGAACGCGGTCTCGCCGTCGAGCGTATCGCCCTTGCCGAGCGAGCCGGTGGCTTCATCGAGCAGCTTAAGGCCGCGCGCCAGGGTTTCGCGGAAGCGGGTTTCTTCCAGCTTCAGGGTTTCGACGATCAGCGCCTGGCCGCGGCCGAGTTCGGGATAAGCCTCGCCCATTTCGGCCACCAGCGACGGCACCAGGCGGTGCATCAGCGGGTCCTTGGAGCCGATCAGATGAGCGTGGCGCATGGCCCGGCGCATGATGCGGCGCAGGACATAGCCGCGGCCTTCGTTCGACGGCAGCACGCCCTCGGCGATCAGGAACGAGGAGGCGCGCAGATGGTCGGCGATGACGCGATGGCTGGCCCGAACCTCGTCGGTGTTGCCGCCGGTGCCGGAAAATTCCACCGAGGCCGCGATCAAATGGCGGAACAGGTCGGTGTCATAATTGTTGGTGACGCCCTGCAGGATGGCGGCGAGCCGCTCCAGCCCCATGCCGGTGTCGATCGACGGCCGCGGCAGGTCGATGCGGGTGCTTTCGTCCACCTGCTCGAACTGCATGAACACGAGGTTCCAGAATTCGAGGAAGCGGTCGCCGTCTTCTTCCGGGCTGCCGGGAGGGCCGCCCCACAGGCTGGGGCCCTGGTCGATGAAGATTTCCGAGCAATAGCCGCACGGCCCCACCGGACCCATCGCCCACAGGTTCGATTCATGGCTGATGATGCGCTCGTCGGGAAGGCCGGCGATCTTCTTCCAAAGGGTGCGGGCTTCGGCGTCCTTGGGATAGACGGTGACGTAGAGCTTGTCGGTGGAGAGCCCGATCGTCTTGGTGACGAAGTCCCAGGCGAAGGTGATCGCGTCTTCCTTGAAGTAGTCGCCGAACGAGAAGTTGCCCAGCATCTCGAAGAAGGTGTGGTGGCGGGCGGTGTAGCCGACGTTGTCGAGATCGTTGTGCTTGCCGCCGGCGCGGACGCATTTCTGCACCGTCGTCGCCCGGTTGTACGGTCGCTTCTCGGCGCCGGTGAACACGTTCTTGAACTGGACCATGCCGGCGTTGGTGAACAGCAGCGTAGGATCGTTGCGCGGCACCAGCGGCGAGGACGGGACCACGGCGTGTCCGCGGTCGCGGAAGAACGCCAGGAAGGCGGAGCGGAGATCAGCAAGACTCGTCATGGGAGGACCTTTTAGCGGGCCGTAAAATTGTTGTCATCCTGGCAGCAGCCGTAGCGGCATTGCCGCCAGTTTGTCGCGGGTCTTGCAAGTGGGAAGGGGCGCAGCGGTTGCCCGCCACGCCCCCTCTGGAGTCGCTCCCTCATGCCAATAAGGGAACAGACAGGGAAAATCCTAGCCCTCCGCGGCGTCCGCCTCCTCGCTGCCGAGGGCCAGCGCCTGACCGATCAGGCCGGCATTCTGGCGGATGGCCGCCTCGATGGCGTTGGCCACGTCCGGGTTGGCGGCGAGATAGGCTTTGGAGGCTTCGCGGCCCTGGCCGATGCGGGTGCCATCATGGGAGAACCAGGACCCCGACTTCTCCACGATCCCGGCTTTGACGCCGAGATCCAAGAGCTCGCCGGTCTTGGAGATGCCCTGTCCATACATGATATCGAATTCGACCTGTTTAAAGGGCGGGGCGACTTTATTCTTGACCACTTTGACGCGGGTCTGGTTGCCCACCACCTCGTCATGATCCTTGATGGCGCCGATCCGGCGGATGTCCAGGCGCACCGAAGAGTAGAATTTCAACGCATTGCCGCCCGTCGTCGTCTCCGGGTTGCCGAACATAATGC
>NZ_JBWZET010000224.1:0-2739 GCF_056722145.1 Rhizomicrobium sp.
TTTCAGGTAGGGGTGGGCGAATTCGAGGTAATCGGCCTCGGAGATGAAGCCGACGATATCGTCGAGCACCAGCATACCGTCGATGGTATCGATCGCCTCGCGCTGACGGACGTGCCAGGCGATCAGATATTCGTTGATCAGCTTGAGCAGGCGGTGGGTGCGATCCGGATCGGTGCCGAGCATCATCAGAAACTCGGTCGTTCCCATCAGGAAGCTGGCGATGTTGAGCGGGCCGCGACTGACCGAAAAACGGATCTTATGGCCCATCGCCTCGATCCTCGAACGGTTGCGCGTCAGCCGGTTGAGCATGAACGGCAACAGCCCGTCGGTCTCGACGTTGGGAACTTCAAGGTTGTCGACGTCGTCTTCGGTCTGGATGCATTTCTGGGCGAACGGGAACTCGTTCACGGGGAACTGGCACTTGACGCCGAATGCCGACGGCTCGGTGCACATGCCGAACTCGCTCCAGAAGCCGGGCAGGAACATGATGTCCGGGAAGGTCTCGATCGCCTTCTTGTTGGCCTCGAACCAGACGTCGTCGCTCTGGAAATAGTCGATCAGGTCGACGCCGTACCAGTTCGGCAGCCACGGGCAATCGATGATGAAGCCGATGGGAAGCGTCGCCCCTGATTCGCCGGCCACGGCCGCCTTCAGCTCTGCCCAGTGCTTGTCGTGCATGATCCGCCCTCGCGATTGTCGGCGGGACAATGATCCGGCCCGTGTTTTGGTACAATCCCGGGAAATGCCGGTTTCACAGGATTTGATACCGGTCCCGCTGCGACATGGCGTGCATTGAACCGGCCCTTGGGCCATGCTGAGACTCGGAACACCTTTTGAGGGGATACGCCATGTCCCACCCGGTCATCGACAAATTGGTCCAGCAGGCGCCCGTGATCACCGACGGCGCGTGGGGCACGCAATTGCAGGCACGCGGCCTCGAGCCGGGCGACGTGCCCGATCTGTGGAATCTCACCAATCCCGACGCGGTCGGCTCGGTCGCGGCGGCCTATGTTGCGGCCGGATCGCAGATCATCCTGACCAACACGTTTGGGGCGAACCGCTTCCGCCTGATCGAGGCCGAGGCTGCGGACAAAGTCCGCCAGATCAACATGGCCGGCGTTGCCCTGTCGAAAAAAGCCGCGGGGGACGATGCCTTGGTGTTCGCCTCGATGGGACCGAGCGGCAAGCTCCTGGTCAGCGGCGACGTCACCGAGGACGAGCTGACCGCCGCCTTTGCCGAGCAGGCGGACGCCATCGCCCGCGCCGAACCTGACGGCATCGTCGTCGAGACCATGCAGGATTTGCAGGAAGCCGCCATCGCGATTGCCGCCGCCAAGGCCACCGGCCTGCCGGTGGTGGCGACCATGGTGTTCGATTCCGGCAAGGACCTCGACCGCACCATGATGGGCACGACGCCCGAACAGGCCGCCGATGCGCTGGTCCGGGCCGGCGCCGACGTCATTGGCGCCAATTGCGGCCAGGGCATTGCCGGGTTCGTTGCCATCTGCAAACGCCTCAAGGCGGCGGCCCATGGCCTGCCGGTATGGATCAAGGCCAATGCCGGCCTGCCCACCATCGTCGATGGCAAAACCGCCTATGCGACGACGGCGGATGAGTTCGCGGCATATGTGCCGGCCGTTCTCGCCGCGGGCGCCAGCTTCATCGGCGGCTGCTGCGGCACCTCGCCCGCATTCATCGCCAAGCTGTCGGCGGCCTTGAAGCGGGCATGACGTCCGGTGGGACGCTGGTCATCGCCTGTCCGAGCCTCAGGCCGGAACTGGAGCAGCTTGCCCCGGACGGCGTCTCGATCCGCTTTCTCGACATGGCGCTGCACCAGCGCTCCGCCGAGGCGTTGCGCGGCGCCTTGCAGGACGCCATCGACTGCGCCACCGACTGCGCCACCATCGCCATCGGCTATGGCCTGTGCAATCGCGGCATTATCGGGATCGCAGCGCGCACCGTGCCGCTGGTGGTGCCGCGGGCGCATGATTGCGTCGGATTGTTGATCGGATCGACCGCACGCCACTTGGCCGAACTCGATGCCGAGCCCGGCACCTATTTCCAGAGCGCCGGCTGGCTGGCGGCGCGCGATCCCGGCGGCGAACTCACCTTCGGACCGAACTCAAACGCCAGTTTCGAGCGGCTGGCGGCCCGTTACGGCGAAGAGGCGGCGCACTATCTGATGGAGCAGCTTGACGGCTTCACCCAGCATTACACGCGCCTCGCCTATATCGCGTCGCCGGTGGCGAAAACGGCCGCCTTCGAAGCCGAAGCTCGTGATATCGCGAGCCAGCGCGCCCTGGCGTATCATCGCATCGAAGCCGACACCGGCTGGCTCGGACGGCTCGTCGGCGGGGTCTGGTCTGAAACCGAATTCCTGATCGTCCGGCCGAGGCAACGCATCGCCTTCACCGGCCGAGACGGTTTGATCGAGGCGGTATGACGACGATCACGCTGCAAGCTTCAGGACGCCGGCTCGAAGTCGTGCCGGGAACGGCGCTGCGCGACCTGCTGTTCGGCGAAGGCGTCGAGTTTCCCTGCGGCGGCCATGGGCGCTGCAAAGGCTGCCGCGTGCAGGTCACCCAGGGCACGATGGGACCCGGCGCCGACGATCGCATCGCCTTCTCCGCGCGCGAATTGCACGACGGCTGGCGCCTCGCCTGCCGGCACACGGCCGAAGCAGACGTGACACTGGACCTCGCGCAGTGGGACATGCGCATTCTCGGCGATGCCGAGGAC
>NZ_JBWZET010000225.1:0-10388 GCF_056722145.1 Rhizomicrobium sp.
GGCCCGCGCCGTGCAGTGGCACGCCGAACACCGGATCCTGCTGAACGGCCGGCGGACGGTGGTTTTCTACTAAAGCCCATATACCAAAGGCGGAATCGACCAATTCCGCCTTCAGCCTCGAAGCCGCCGCCGCCTCCGGAGGCCGCTGTCACGCGGCGATCGACAGGCGCATTGGTCTCATTCTGCGGAGTGCTCATCAAACCCTCCTCCAAGCGCGATGCCGACATGGCGGACTTACTCTGCTTGGCGGGGTTTGCCTCTTGCGGCGCGTGCGGGCGCGGTTCTCCTGTATTTGCGCAGATCAGAACAGGCCGAAGCCGAAGACACGTCTCCATTGTCAAACACAAGACGAGAGGTGGGTGTGCGATGCCAACATTTCAAGAGGCGGCGAGAAGATTTTTTTGTTGAGGGCGCGATGCAGATGCAGGCGTTCATGGTGATGAACGGAATTGGTGAATCGAGGCGTGTCGGATTTTTCGATGGCAACACGTCACCCGTTTGCGGACATTCCGGCCAGCCCGGCTACTTCCGGGTTGCGCCAGAACTTGCCGTTCGGCTCGCAACCCAACTCATCTCAATTCGATGAACGGGAAACAGCCGTCGCAGATGGCCCCCGCTATAACAAAAAATACGCTGCTACTGCGATGACGACTACCCAAATGGCAAAGGTGGCTCCGCCTCCGTATTCCTTCTTCATCTCTGGTGTGGCGTGGCAAAGCGCGTGAATGATATGCCCCCAGCTCATGATCCCCCCGTGACTTGGAACTTCGCGACCCTATCGTGCGGTGTTGACATTGGCAAGACTGAGCGTGTCGTTGGAGCGTTCGCCTCCAATACACTCGTGGTCATCGCCCCACCCACAAAAACCGCGTGAGTTCCGTATCGGACTGAAGAATGTCGCAGACCTCTCCGGCGGGAACGACGCGCGAATTTCAGACGATGTAGCCGACCATAGATTAAATTGCACTGTGGAAACCATTTGGAAAACGTCAGGCGGAAGTCCAAGCGCATGCCTTTGGGCGATCCTCAAATAGTCATCTAAATTAGCAGCCGCGTCGCGCCTGATAAGCGCTCCTGAACGTCGTCTTCGGCGCATCTTGGAAGTATCTCCATCGTTCGGATTCCTCCCCCAATTCGCCGTTTCCCGGCTTGCGTCTGCGTCGCAGGTTCCCGCGGTGAAGCCTGGGGCGGCGAGTAGTCGGTTCACGCGGAGACGCGGTGCCAAACGGGTTGGCCGCGTCTCATTGCAGATTCGAGCGTGAGCGATTTGGCAAAATGTCTCCGCGTCTCCGCGTCTCCGCGTGGAAATTCTGTTTGAGCGCAGGTGCGTGCTTCGAGGCTCGCCGGGCGGGCGGCATGGCACATCGCATACAGCACAATGCGGCTCGCGCCTCAGCATGAGGGGAATTGAGTTTGAATAGATTCACGCGGAGGCGCGGAGCGAGAGGGCCAAACGGGACCGCCGCTCGCGTTCCCCCATCCCCGGCAAGCGACGGGCGCGAAGCGACCGCGCGATGACCGGGGACCCAGGTCGTGACGCGATCTCGTAGACTTGGTCGTGCGAAACGTCACGGCTTGAACGAACGCCACCACCTGGGTCCCCGGTCTCGGCCGGCTTCGCCGCTGCGCAGCGACGACGGGCTCGCCGGGGATGACAAGTTCGGATTCACGCGGAGGCGCGGAGCGAGGGTGCCAGACGGGTTGGCCGCGTCTCATTGCAGATTCGAGCGTGAGCGATTTGGCAAAATGTCTCCGCGTCTCCGCGTGGAATTTCTCCCTCTGCCCCCGCGGGCGCACTACTTTCATTGCTCGCACGGGGACCGTGCGGCGAAGGGGACACACGATGTGAGGTAAGCCCCCTTCCTGGCCTTCGGCCAGACTTCCCCCACGGTCTCTCTGCGTACGGATAAATCTCCTCGCCCGCGGGGGCAGTAAATGGTGCGGTGGCCGCGGCCTCAGTAGCGCGCGTTGCCGGGGGTGCGCGGGAACGGGATGGCGTCGCGGACGTTGGCGAGGCCGGTGGCGTAGATCAGCGTGCGTTCGAAGCCGAGGCCGAAACCGGCGTGCGGCACTGTCCCATAGCGGCGCAGATCGCGATACCAGTCGTAGGCTTCCTTGACGATGCCGGTCGCATCCATGCGGGCGTCGAGCACGTCGAGGCGTTCCTCGCGCTGGCTGCCGCCGATGATTTCGCCGATGCCGGGCGCCAAGACGTCCATCGCCGCGACGGTCTTGTCGTCGTCGTTGACCCGCATATAGAAGGCTTTGATCCCCTTCGGGTAGTTCATCAGGATCACCGGCTTGCCGACGTGCTTCTCGGTGAGATAGCGCTCGTGCTCGGACTGCAGGTCGGTGCCCCAGCTCACCGGATATTCGAACTTGGCGCCCGAACGCCCAAGAATCTCCACCGCCTCGGTGTAGTCCATGCGGACGAATTCGGAATTGACGATGCCTTCCAGTTTCTGGACCAGGCCCTTTTCGACGCGCTGGTCGAAGAATTCGAGATCGTCGGCGCGCTTGTCCAGCAGCGTCTTGAACACATGCTTCAACAGGCCTTCGGCCAGGGTCGCGTCATCGCTGAGGTTGGCGAAGGCGATTTCCGGCTCGACCATCCAGAATTCGGCGAGATGGCGCGAGGTGTTGGAATTCTCGACGCGGAAGGTGGGCCCGAAGGTGTAGACCTTCGACAGCGCCATGCAGTAGGTCTCGACGTTCAACTGGCCCGAAACCGTCAGAAACGCTTCCTTGCCGAAGAAATCCTTGGAGAAGTCGATCTTGCCTTCGTCGGTACGCGGCAGGTTGGCGATGTCGAGCGTCGAGACGCGGAACATCTCGCCGGCGCCTTCGCAGTCCGAGGCGGTGATGATCGGGGTGTTGACCCAGACGAACCCGTTCTGATCGAAGAAGCCATGAATCGCCTGCGCCAGGGTGTGGCGGACGCGCGCCGACGCGCCGATGATGTTGGTGCGCGGACGCAGGTGGGCGACTTCGCGCAGGTATTCCACCGAATGCGGCTTGGGCTGGATCGGGTAATGATCGGGGTCTTCGACCCAGCCGACCACCGTCACGCTCTCGGCCTGCATCTCGAACGGCTGGCCCTTGGCCGGCGACGGCACGATCTTGCCCGACGCTTCCACGGCGCAACCGGCGGTAAGCTTCAGCACCTCATCGGTGTAGTTCGCCAGCGTGTTGGGAACCACGACCTGAACGGGATGGAACGAGGAGCCATCGGAAACCTGCAGGAACGAAATGCCCGCCTTGGAATCGCGGCGGGTGCGAACCCAGCCCTTGACGGTGACGGTTTCGGTCTCAGGCGCCTGGCCGCCAAGGATCGCGCGTCCGGAATAGGTGCTCATGATTTACCCAGCGAAATAAAAACCCGCGGGATTTACAGACGGCGGCGCGATTTTGTCCAGCGATTCCGCATCAGGGCTGCCCTGCCCCGCAAGCGACCACAAGCCATTTCGTCGCATCGGCTGTGCACATTTTCGGACACCGTGGAAACTCTGTGACGGCGCCAGAAGCTTCGCGACATTGCAGCATCGGTTCGCCAAATTCCGCAGCCGCAGCCGGTCACGTCGAAAAAGGATGAGGGAATGGCGGTCTCACCGACCATGCAAGACGAAGTTGCGTTCATTTCGAGCGTCGCCAGCAACGGCACGCTGGCAAGCAAGAGCTTCTACAGCTGGAACCTGAACACCCCCGCGACCTACTCGAGCCAGTGGACCTCGGCGCGCAAATGGGGCGGCACCGCAGCCGGCAGTTCCGGCGGAACGGTCAGCTACTATTTCGATCCCACCTCCAAATGGAGCGCCACCGAAGAGAAATGGCTGGCCGCGGGTCTGGCGCTGTGGGCGGCCGTCGCCAATGTCAAATTCGTCCAGGTGACGAGTTCGACCAAAGCCGACATCACCTTCCGCCGCACCAATGACGGCAGCTCCTACACCTATGCGCTCTACAATCCGGCGTTCAACGCCTGCGTTACCGGCGGCAAAGTGCTGGGGACCGAAACCCACGGCTCGATCAACATCGACACCACCGGCACGACGTTCGGTCCGATCAGCGGCCTCGCCAGCCAGGGCGGCTTCACGATCGAAAACCTCCTGCACGAAGAAGGCCACGCCCTCGGCCTCGGCCACGCCGGGCCCTACAACGGCGCCGTCAATACGATGACGCAGCAGTTCAGCGCCTACGACAACAAGGCCTATTCGCTGATGTCCTACATCAATCCCGGCACCACCGCGAAATACAGCGCGCAGACGCCGCTGACCGGGGTCAATTGGGCCGGACACCAGCCGACCACCCCGATGCCGCTCGACATCCTCGCCATCCAGCGGCTTTACGGAGTGGCGACATCCACGCCACTCAGCGGCGGCCAAGTGTTCGGCTTTCACACCAACATTACCGGCGCGCTGAAGCCGTTCTTCGATTTCACCCAGAACACCACGCCGGTGATCACGCTGTGGGACAAAGGCAGCAACAACACGCTCGATCTCAGCGGCTTCGGCGGCAAGGCGTCGGTCAATCTCAATGCCGGCACCTATTCCAGCGCCGCGGGGCTCAGCAAGAACATCGCCATTGCCTACAACACCAAGATCGACAAGCTGGTGTGTACGGCAGGCGGCACGACGGTCACCTGCAACAACGACGGCGACACGGTGACCGGTGGCAATGGCGCCGATACGATCCACGGCGGCGCGGGCAACGACACGCTGCGCGGCGGCGGCGGCAACGACACGTTCTACCTTTCCAGCGGCACCGACACGCTCGATGGCGGCACAGGCACCGACACATTGGTGCTGCCCGGCAAATCATCGGCCTACAAGATCAGCAGGAGCGGCAGCATCACCACGATCACCGCGACCGGCATTCACGACACGCTGTCGTCGGTGGAAATCCTGAAATTTGCCGACAAATCGACCGCCCTTTCGACCAGCGTGTCCAATGCTGCCAGTACCCTCAATGTTACCGAACAAATCGGATGGGACCCGTCGATTACGGCGTCAGATGTGGCGCCAAGTTCGACCGCCGGCGCTCTCGCCAATGCTCCGCTTGCCGGAACCGGCCCTCTCATCAGCCGGGGACTCACCGACTCTCGCAGCGCGTGGCTGGCGGCTACAGGATGAAATCCGGAACTGAATCGGCTGGGCGCGGTTGTTCCTGCGGACGACAGGAGGACGCACCGTGCCCAATCCGAATGCACACGAACAGCCCGCGGAAGGCGGTGTCGAACAGATCGAAGCCGCCCTGCAGAAGCAGGCAGAGAAGCAGCGTGACCACCCCGCGAAGCCGCAGGAACAGGTCCCGGGCGGGACCAAGAAAGACGAGAAATAGATCGGCGCCTGCCGTCGCAGCGCCGCTGATTTATCACATAATATTAAGCGGTTACCGGCTGCGGCGGGATTGCGCCGCCCTCCCAAACAATTCTTAGTTGCACGATTACTGAATGGGTTCTGCAATTGCCGTGTCGAGGCCGCGCCGAGGTCGAGACGTACGCAATGCCGACAGATTTTACGGCGCTGCCGGCGGCCTCGGCGGCACGATTTCGCCAAATTACCAAATTGCAACCGCCTCCATATGTCGCGTTGTAGAGCACTGCATACGAACGTGACGCCGTTGCCACTTTTACTGGGCGCCGCTACGATTGGGCCAGCGATCAGTTTGCGCAGCAGGAATTCTCCCCGACATGCTTATGGAACACTCCTCGACCCGGCGCGACCGCAAGTCTGCGCCGGCCCAAGCGTCCGAAAAACCCGCCCTCAAGCACAACAAGCTCGACGACAACATCGGCTATCAGGTTCGGATGGCCTATGTCGCCATCCGCCGGCAGTTCGAAGCGGCCATGGAAAAGCTCGATCTCACCCAGAAGCAGACCAGCGTTCTGTGGCTGATCGAAGCCAATCCGGCGGTGTCCCAGATCGCGCTCGCCAACGAGCTCGGCATGGACCGCGCGTCGATGATGGCGATCGTCGACCGCCTGGAAGAGCGCGGCTTGATTGTCCGCAAGCGGTCTGCCGAAGACGGCCGCCGCCAGGAGCTGTATGTCCTCGCCAAGGGCAAGAAGGTCCTGACCCAGGCCAAGGCCGCCATCCACGAGCACGAAAAGTGGATCGGCCAGAAGTTCACCAAGGCCGAACTCGGCGGCTTCGTCGAAGGCCTGAAGCGTTTCACGCGCTGATCGGCGCTGACGCCAGCAACTTACCGGAGCGAGGCGGGAACCCCCGTCTCGCTTTTGGCTATCCGCCCTCGCGGAAGTCGGCGTAGAGCAGCATGCCGCCGTCGACGACGACCGACGTGCCGGTGATGTAGCCGGCGAGATCGCTGGCCAAAAACGCAATCACCCGCCCGATATCCGCTGGCTCGCCGATCCGTTCCATCGGGATTTTGGCGATCAGATCGGCCTTGCCGGCCGGGTCTTTCCACACGCCCGCATTGATCGGCGTTTTGATCGCGCCCGGCGCCACCGCCAAGACCCGTACCCCATGCTCGGCGGTTTCCTGCGCCAGCGTGCGCGTGAACATGGCGAGCCCCGCCTTGGCCGCGGTGTAGGCCGAATAGCCGGCCCACGGGATCGCTTCATGCACCGACGTGACGTTGATGATGACGCCGCGCTTTTGCGCGATCATCCTTTTCACCGCCTCGCGGGCGCAATGATAGGGGCCGATCAGGTCGACGTCGATCACGCGGCGCCACGCGGTCGGATCGCTGTCGGCGCAGAACTGGCGCTCGCCGTCGATGCCGGCATTGTTGACGAGGATATCGACGCCGCCCAGCTCTTCGTCGGCTTTGGCGAAGGCGGCGGCGACCGCGGCCGCATCCGAAATATCTTCGACGTTGATCGCCACCGCCCTGCCCTCGGCGTGGTGCAGTTCGGCCGCCAGCTTTTCCGCCGGGGCGCGCTCGCCGCGATAGCCGATGCCGACCCACGCCCCGCACGCCGCCAGCGCCCGCGACGCCGCCGCCCCAAGACCGGTATCGCCGCCGGTAACCAGGGCCCGCCGCCCGGATAGATCGATCGCAAGCATATACGGGCAACTCCGGCGGCGGCGGCTGGTTCCAGCGACATTCAGTCCGACACGGGTTCCTACGGATCGGCGGCTTTGTATGCTCACGTTACAAATCGCTCATGGAATACCGGATTGCCGGACAGAACGCGCTGATCCGCGGCCTTCGCGCCCGCACCGCCAAGCTCGCGCCGATCCTGCGGTTTGCCTTTCCGCAGCGCACCGCGGTCGGCGCCATCCTGGGACTGACGCTGACCATCTCCGCCCTCAACGCCTGCGAGCCGCTGGTGCTGAAATTCCTGTTCGACACGCTGGCCGGCAACCGCGATATCGCCCATCTCACCACGCTGGTCGGGCTGCTGCTGGTTTTCGCGCTCGGCCGCGAAGGCGCCACCGCCTGCGCCGACTGGCTGACCTGGCGCACCCGCATCGGGCTGCAATACGCCCTGTTGGAAGCGACCATCGGCAAGCTGCATCGCATGCCGCTCAAAATGCAGCGGAGCGAAGGCACCGGCGCGCTGATGACGCGGCTCGACCGTTCCATCCAGGGCCTGGTCGGCGCCACCGCGCAGCTTCTGTTTTCGGTGCTGCCGGCGGTGCTGTTTCTCATCATCGCGGCTTCGATCATGTTCCGGCTGGAGTGGCGGCTGGCATTGATCGTGGTGCTGTTCGCGCCAGTGCCGGCCTTGTTCGCGGTGCGCGCCGGCCCCGAACAGGTGCGCCGCGAAAAGACCCTGCTCGACCGCTGGTCGAAAATCTATTCGCGTTTCAACGAAGTCCTCTCCGGCATTCTGGTGGTGCGCAGCTTCGCCATGGAAGACGCCGAAAAGCAGCGCTTCCTCAGCGAGGTCGGCGAAGCCAATCGCGCCGTGATCCGCGGCGTCGCCACCGATGCGGGCTACGGCGCGGCGAGCAATCTCGCGGTCGCGTTGGCGCGGCTGTCGGCGATCGCGGCGGGCGTGGCGCTGATCGTCCATGGCGCCATCACGCTCGGCACGCTGGTGGCGTTTCTCGGCTTCGTCAGCGGACTGTTCGGGCCGGTCCAGGGCCTGTCCACCATGTACCAGACGCTGCAGAAAGCGACGGTGTCGCTGAGCGAAATCCACCGCATTTTGAATCTTGCCGAACACCTGGAAGATGCTCCGGATGCGGAGGATGTCGCGGCGGTGCAAGGCCATGTCATCTTCGACGACGTCCATTTCGGCTATGACGGCGGCGGGCCACTGCTGTCGGGCATCGACCTGCACGTCAAGCCCGGCGAGATGGTCGCCATCGTCGGGCCGTCCGGGTCAGGCAAAACGACGCTGATGGCGCTGTTGATGCGCTTCTACGATCCGCGCCAGGGCCGCGTGCTGGTCGACGGGCGCGATGTCAAACACCTGAAACAGGCCGCGCTGCGCCGTCACATCGGCGTCGTGCTGCAGGATACGCTGCTGTTCAACGACACGCTGCGCGCCAACATCGCCTATGGCAGACCCGATGCCACCGACGCCGAAATCGAAGCCGCCGCGCGCGCCGCCAACTGCCACGACTTCATCGCCCGCATGGCGGACGGCTACAACACCATGGCCGGCGAACGCGGCAGCCTGCTGTCGGGCGGCGAACGCCAGCGGGTCGCGATCGCCCGCGCGCTGTTGAAAAATCCGCCGATCCTGATCCTAGACGAAGCCACCTCGGCGCTCGATGCCGAGGCCGAAGCGCTGGTGCAAGGCGCGGTGGAACGGCTGATGAAAGGGCGCACCACCTTCGTCGTCGCGCACCGCCTCGCCACCGTGACCAACGCCGACCGCATCATCGTGCTGCAACAGGGCCGCATTGCGGAAATCGGTTCGCATGCGGAGTTGTTGAAGCGGCGCGGCTATTATGCTGCGTTGGTGCGCCGGCAGAGCTTGGGCCTGATCGCCAACGACGCGGCGTGAGGGGGAGCATGCGATGCAGATGCAGGCGCAGCAAGAAATGGGGTCAGAGTGGATTTCTCGATCGCCCGCCGCGCCACCGACGATGGTTGGAAAAAATCCACTCTGACCCCATTTTAGGCGGACTCGCAATTGCTCTGCGGCCCGCCTATCGTGTGACTGGGCACGGCACAGGAGGCGTCGATGGCGCGGCTCGGGCGTTATTTCGTTCCCGGTCAATCGCTGCATGTCATTCAACGCGGTAACAACCGTCAGCCCATATTTTTCGGCGACGACACCTACACGCTTTATCGCCGGTGGCTGGGCGAAGCGGCCGAAGACCATAACTGTTCGGTGCATGCCTATGTCCTGATGACCAACCACGTCCACCTGCTGCTAACACCCGATACGAAACTGAGCCTGCCCGGGATGATGCAGTCGCTGGGGCGCCGCTATGTCGGCTTCATCAATCACACCCGCGATCGCACCGGTACTTTGTGGGAAGGCCGTTACCGGGCCGCGCCGATCGACAGCGACAACTATTTCATTTCCTGCTGCCGCTATATCGAGCTGAACCCGGTGCGCGCGGGCATGGTACACGGTCCGCGCCAGTATCCGTGGTCGAGTTATGCCGCCCATGCCTACGGCAAGGCCGATCCCCTCGCGGCGGACCATCCGGTATTCCTTCGCCTGGGCCGCACCCCGACGGAACGCCAGGAGGAGTATCGCGCCCTTTGCCGGCAGGCGCTCGACGAAGACCTTGTCGCGACGTTACGCGCGGCAACGAACGGCGGCTGGGCACTCGGCGACGACCGGTTTCAGCGTCAGGTCGCCAAAGCTGCGAAACGCCGGGCATCGCCGCTGCCGAAGGGACGACCGCGGGCCGCGACGGCCGATTGAAAAAATGGGGTCAGAGTGGATTTCTCGCCGGCGCGGCAGGCGAGCCGGGCGGTCGATAAATCCACTCTGACCCCATTATTTCTTCGCTTTCGCCAGGCCCCAGAAGCCGGCGAGGATGTAGGAGAGGCCGAGGAAGTAGAGGAAGAAATCGACCACGCCGACGATGGCGCGCAGCACCGGGGCGACGGCGGTAAGGAGGAAGATATCGGCGAGGACGACCGCGACGCCGGCGGCGACCAGCGCCACTCCGAACGCGATCGTGTTGCGGTAAGCCCGGCGGCTGTAGATTCGCATCGATCGCATTTCGAACTCCGTCTCATCCCATTGGGCGGCTCACCACGAATTGATCGCCGCGAATTCCTGCTTCAACAGGGCCCTCGTACAACCGGCCCTCAGCGGATATGGTCCGGGCCCGTCGCAGCTTCACGGATTAGCACATGTCCCGCCTTTCGCGCATCGCCGCCGCCTTTCTTTTGAGCGGCGCGGCCCTCGCCTTTGCCGCACCCGCCGCCCCCTTCACCGCCAAACTGATGGCCAGCCTCGATCGGCTCGACGATCCGCATGTGTCGCCGGACGGGCGCTATGCCCT
>NZ_JBWZET010000226.1:0-2352 GCF_056722145.1 Rhizomicrobium sp.
TGCGGACCGCCATCTGGAACTTGTCGTCGACGATCAGCAGCAGCTCGCCGCGCGGGTACCAGCGGGTGGCGATGTTGATGTCGTTGGCCGGGCCGGCGATGAAGTAGGCGATGATCGACAAGGGCGGCTGGGAAACCAAGCCCCAGGAATACGCCTCGATGCACCAGTTCAACCAGGCCGCCTTCAAGGCCGCGCTCAAGGACATGCAGGCGAGCAACCCGCTGGTGGCGGAAGCCGCTGCTGGCGGTGAGGACTTCTGGAAGGACAAGTTCGCGGCGCTGACGGCGGCCTGACGCAATGGGCCCACTGCTCTTCCTTCTTGCTGCCGCACAGGCAGCCGGAACGCCGCCAGCAAGTCGGCCGCTGCCGCACGACGTTGCTCTAGCTGTGGCGGAAAAATGCAAAGTTCCGGTCGAATTCTTTGAGCAGCGAATGAAGTTGCGATCAACTCGTGTCACGATGCGCAAAATTAAATGTATCGCTCACGAAGCGCGAACAAGAAATCTCTCCATCGGCTTCATCTCAACGCCGATAGATCCGAACGAAGGCCAAAATGCCCAAACGCACTGACATCTCCTCGATCCTCGTCATCGGCGCCGGCCCGATCGTCATCGGCCAGGCCTGCGAGTTCGACTATTCGGGCACCCAGGCGATCAAGGCGCTCAAGGAGGAGGGCTACCGGGTCGTCCTGGTCAACTCCAACCCCGCGACGATCATGACCGATCCGGACATGGCCGACGCCACTTATGTCGAGCCGATCACGCCGGAGATCGTCGCACGCATCATCGAGAAGGAGCGGCCCGACGCCGTCCTGCCCACCATGGGCGGCCAGACCGCGCTCAACACCGCGCTGGCGCTGTTCAACGACGGCACCCTCGAAAAGTTCGGCGTCAAGATGATCGGCGCCGACGCCGACGCGATCGACAAGGCCGAGGACCGTCAGCGCTTCCGCGAGGCGATGGACAAGATCGGCCTCGAGAGCGCCCGCTCGGGCGTGGCGCACACTGTCGAGGAAGCCTTCGCCGTGCTCGAACGTACCGGCCTGCCCTCGATCATCCGCCCCAGCTTCACCCTCGGCGGCACCGGCGGCGGCGTCGCCTACAACAAGACCGAGTTCGAGCACATCGTCCGCACCGGCCTCGACGCCAGCCCCACCACCGAAGTCCTCATCGAGGAATCGCTGCTCGGCTGGAAGGAATACGAGATGGAAGTCGTGCGCGACCGGCACGACAACGCCATCATCATCTGCTCGATCGAGAACGTCGATCCGATGGGTGTCCACACCGGCGATTCGATCACCGTCGCCCCGGCGCTGACGCTCACCGACAAGGAATACCAGATCATGCGCTCGGCCAGCATTGCCGTGCTGCGCGAGATCGGCGTCGAAACCGGCGGCTCCAACGTCCAGTTCGCGGTCAACCCGGCCGACGGCCGCCTGATCGTCATTGAGATGAACCCGCGCGTCAGCCGCTCCTCGGCGCTGGCGTCGAAGGCAACCGGCTTTCCCATCGCCCGTGTCGCCGCCAAGCTCGCGGTGGGCTACACGCTCGACGAACTCACCAACGAGATCACCGGCGCCACGCCCGCCTCGTTCGAGCCGACGATCGACTATGTCGTCACCAAGATCCCGCGCTTCGCCTTCGAGAAGTTCAAGGGCTCGCAGCCGCTGCTGACCACCGCAATGAAGTCGGTGGGCGAGGTCATGGCGATCGGCCGTAACTTCAAGGAATCGATGCAGAAGGCGCTGCGCGGCCTCGAAACCGGGCTCGACGGCTTCAACCGTGTCGTCGCGCTCGAAGGCGCCGGCCGCGATGCCGTCACCGCCGAACTCTCGCGCGCCACCCCCGATCGCCTGCTGGTCGTCGCCCAGGCCTTCCGCGAGGGCTTCTCGGTCGAAGACGTCCACGCCATTACCCATTACGACCCCTGGTTCCTGCGCCACATCGCCGAGATCATCGCCGAGGAAGCGCGCATCACCGAGGAAGGCCTGCCCAACGATGCCGCCGGGCTGCGCCGCCTCAAGGCCATGGGCTTCTCCGACAAGCGCCTCGCCACGCTGGCGGTCCGCTCGGTCCACCTTGCCGGCGGCGCCGGCTCCGCGCGCTCGGGCCTGCTCCACGATGTCGCCGCCGCCATGGCCGGCGCCACCAGCGAAGCCGAAGTCCGCGCGCTGCGCCACCGCCTCGGCGTCCATCCGGTGTTCAAGCGCATCGACTCGTGCGCTGCCGAGTTCGAGGCGATCACGCCCTACATGTACTCGACCTACGAAGGCGGCCTGTTCGGCGAGCCCGAGGACGAGGCCATGCCATCCGACCGCCGCAAGATCGTCATTCTCGGCGGCGGTCCCAACCG
>NZ_JBWZET010000227.1:0-5042 GCF_056722145.1 Rhizomicrobium sp.
GCCGTGGACATAGCCCGAAAGCCCGAACTTCGAATCGTTGGCCATGGCAATCGCATGATCAAGGTCGCGATAGCCGATCACGCCGACCACCGGGCCGAAGATCTCCTCCTGCGCCGCGGGGTTGGCGTTGTCGGGCAGGTCGAGCAGCGTCGGTTCGAAGTAATGCCCCTTGGGCAGGTGCGCGGGGCGCTTGCCGCCGGTGACCACCTTGCCGCCATGTGCCACCGCCTCGCCCACGAACCGCTCGCACCGCGCCACCGCCGCCGCATTCACCACCGGCCCGAGGTCGCTCGCCGGGTCGTTGGCCGGGCCGATCTTCACCGCCTCCAGCAGCGCCTTCGCCTGGGCCAGCACCTCGGCCTTGGCTTCCTCGGGCACGAAGATCCGCGTGCCCAGCGCGCAACCCTGGCCGCCGTGGCTGGTGGTGACGATGCGGCAGTGGAACGCCGCCTTGTCCACCGCATCGGGCAGGAAGATCTGCGCCGATTTGCCGCCCAGCTCCAGCACCAGCCGCTTCAGCGTCGGCGCCGCCTGCGCCGCCACCGAAGCACCCACCGCGCAACTGCCGGTGAACGAGACCATGTCGATCGCGGCATCGGTGGTCAGCGCCAGCGCGCCTTCGAGCCCGGCCTCGACCACGACGTTGAACACCCCCGGCGGCAATTCGGCCGCGATCGCCGCCTCGGCCATCACCATCGCCGACATCGGCGTCAGCGGATTGGGTCGCAGGATCACCGCATTGCCGGTCAGCAGCGCCGGCACCACTTTCCACAGCGCGGTGAACAGCGGCACGTTGTAGGCCGCGATCGCGGTGCACACGCCATAGGGTATCCACCGCCGGATCGACTGCACCGGGCTGCCCATCATGCCGATCCGCTCGTGCATCGGCAGCGGATTTTCCTCGATCTCGGGAAGCTGCATGTAGAGGTCGCAACAATCGAAGGCATGCCGGATCGGCGTCGCGACTTGCGCGCCCATCACCCCCGACGACAGCGGGCACCCGGCCTCCAGCACCGCCAGTTCGCGGAACCGGTCGGACCGTACCTCCAGCTCGGCGGCGAACCGCCGTACCGCCGCCACCCGCGCGCCACGCGGCCGCGTGCTCCAGTCGCTTGCGTCGAACGCCCGCCGCGACGAGGCGATCGCGGCCTGCACTTGCGCCAGGCTCAGCCCCCGCACCCGGGCCACGACGCTTTCGTCCGATGGGTTCTCCACCTCGAAGACCGCGCCTTCTCCGGCGATCAGTCGCCCGTCGACAAACCCTGCGTGTTCCAGAACACCCTCCCAAAAATTCGCTATTGAGAATTTATTTTCACAGATTATGATGAAGTCGAAGGGGCGTCAATCATGTCTGCATCCTGTTGCGAAATGGGCCGGTGTTGCACTTTTCGCACGGTGGGCAGATTTGGTTTGAACCGACGTTCCCCGGCGGATTGACGTATCACAATTGTCGCTTAAACCAAGGTGTTGCAGACGGGGAAGAACATGCCGGCATGAACCGGTCCAGTCCCGTCATAAAACATTAGGGGGAGAGATTGCCGCGTGTTCCGATCGACGCCCGAAATCCCGCCAGACCCGATGGGCTGAGCCGGCATTCGCGCGTGGAATGAACGGCGGTCGCCTCGCGGATCATCTCGTTTCGGCGCACGCACGCCGAAATACAGGGTTTTACGTGGGAGGACTGACATGAAATTGAACTACCAGGTTTCAGCCGGCGCGCTGGCGTTGGCACTAGCCGGCGCGACCAGTCCGGCTTTCGCGCAAGCGAACACGGATGCCGAAGCCCGCGCCAGCGGCGATATCATCGTTACCGCCCAGCGCGTCGAACAGCGCCTGCAAGACGTGCCGGTGTCGATCTCCGTGTTCAACGGTGAGCAGCTCGCCAACCGCAACATCGCGGTTGCGACCGACCTTGCCAACTACACGCCTTCGCTCTCGGTCAACTCGCGGTACGGCCCGGAAAAGGCCACCTTCGCCATCCGCGGCTTCAACCAGGACCAGTCCACTGCGCCCACCGTCGGCGTTTATTTCGCCGACGTGGTTGGCCCGCGCGCCCAGGGCGGCACCAGCTCGGGCAACTCGGTCGGCGCCGGCTCGTTCACCGATCTGCAGAATGTCCAGGTGCTGAAGGGCCCGCAGGGCACCCTGTTCGGCCGTAACACCACCGGTGGTTCAGTGCTGCTGGTGCCCAAGAAGCCCACCGGCAAGTTCGAGGGCTATGTCGAAGGCAACATCGGCAATTACAACCAGCGTGAGATCCAGGCCGCGATCAACATTCCGCTGGCCGATACGTTCAAGGTGCGCTTCGCGATGGACCGCAACAAGCGCGACGGCTACATGATCAACCACTCCGGCGTCGGTGCCCCAGCATTCAATGACGTCAACTACGAGTACTATCGGGCGAGCATTGTCGGTAACCTGACCCCCGATCTCGAGAATTACACGATTTTCCACTACTCGAACTCGCATACCTACGGCTATGCCGCCCGCTTGCTCGGGTGCCTGCCTGCGTCCAGCCCCGCGAGCGTGCCTCCCGGCTATTCGTCATCGCTGGCCAGCCTGCAGTTCTACGTGATGTCGAACGCGGCGTGTAATCAGATCAATCGGCAGGCCGCGCGCGGCGACGGTCCGTGGGATGTCGAGGTGAACAACCCCGATCCGTATCTGAAGCTCAAGCAGTGGCAGGCGATCAACACCACCACCTGGCAGGCCAGCGACAACCTGACGGTCAAGAATATCATGAGCTATGGCCAGTTCACCGAGCGCACCAGCTTCAGCCTGAACAGCGAGAACTTCTTCGTTCCCAACAACGCGATTACGCAGTCGCTGGTCTCGCGCGGCATCCATCCGGGCGCGCCGATCCAGTACATCCTGCTCGACGTTGCACCGGGCCTCGCCAACTCGAACCAGTCGACGCTGACCGAGGAACTCCAGCTACAGGGTCATTCGGAGAAGCTTGACTGGGTGGTCGGCGGCTACCTCGAAAGCAGCAAGCCGCTAGGCTTTTCTGCCGGCCAGACCAGCATTTACGGCTACTGCTCGGACACCGAAAACCTGGTCTGCAACCAGCCGATCGGCTTCGGCGTCATCTCCGCCTCGCGCACCCAGATCACCTTCAACAACAAGGGCATCTTCGCGCAGGGCACCTACAAGGCTACTGACAAGCTCTCGCTCACGCTGGGCGCGCGCTACACGTTCGACAAGATCACCGGCTTCTCGGACGGCTATCGCCTGACCCTTATTCCGAGTGCGTCCTCGCCGACCGGCTATATCGCGCTCAACGCCTGCAACGACCCGCGCGCTACCAACGGTGCCGCGCTCACCAGCCTGTCACAGTGCCACGTCTACACCGGCGAGACGTTCACGGCCGGCATCGGCGCGGGCCAGTCGATCGACACGCCCAAGTCGAGTAAGCCGACCTGGCTGGTCAATGTCGAATACAAGCCGACCCCCGACCTGATGACCTATGCTAAGTATGCGCGCGGTTATCGCCAAGGCGGCCTGAACTTCACCAACCCGGGTCTTGAAACCTGGCAACCGGAGAAGCTCGACTCGTTCGAACTGGGTGCCAAGCTGTCGGTGCGCGGTGCGGTGCACGGCTACGTCAACGTCGCCGCGTTCTACAACAACTTCACCAACCAGCAGATCTTCGGCGGCCTTGTCGCCAAGCCGTCCAGCGGCATCGCCGGCGGCGCAGCCATCATCAACGCCGGCAAGTCGAAGATCTACGGCTTCGAGTGGGACAGCTCGCTGACCTTCTTCGACAGCCTGCGCTTCGACTTCGGCTACACCTTCCTGCACACCAAGATCGAGGCGCTGGTTGCCCCGACGCTTGATCCGAACAGCCCGTTCCAACTGATTATTCCGAACGGCGCGGTGGGCGACCCGCTGGCCTACTCGCCGAAGCACAAGCTCACGTTGACCGGCACCTACACGCTGCCGATCGACAAGAAGTACGGCGACCTCTCGGTTGGCGCGACGTACACCTACCAGTCGAAGGAGTTCTACACGACCGGCCTGAAGACGATCCTGCTGATGAACGGACTGCCGAATTACGGCCTGTTGCCGCACTACGCGCTCGTCAACCTCAACATGAACTGGAACAACATCGTTGGTTCGCCGATCGATGCCGCGTTCTATGTCACCAATCTCGGCAACAAGGCCTATCGCACCGCGATCGGCCAGTCGACGAGCTCGATCGGCTTCGAAAATGCTCTTTATGGCGCGCCGCGCATGTACGGCGTGCGGATGAAGGTTCACTTCTAAGCCTGCGATACTAAATGAAACAGGCCGCGCTCCCCCGGGAAGCGCGGCCTTTTCGTGCTTGCCTGCCACGCATTCGCGCTTCCCTTCCTCCCGCGTCCGGTTCATCGTCTCCCGCAAAGGGAGTAGTCACCATGGCCGTTACCGGGCTCGATCACGTCAACATCGTCGCCTCCAACCTCGAAGCCACCGTTGAATTCTACGGCAAGGTGCTCGGCCTGGTTCGCGATCCCAATTCGGTGCTCGAAAAAATGGGACGCCGCGGCGCCTGGATGCAGGACGAGACCGGCTATCCGATCATGCACATCCAGGGCTACGATGCCGCGCTGCACCAGGCCAACCAGGCCGGCGACATCACCCCCACCGGCGCCATCGATCACGTCGCGCTGCAATGCTCGGGCTTCGCCGCGATGCTCGACCATCTCACCGCGCTCGGCATTGAGCATCGCGTCAACGACCGCCAGTTCGGCAGCCTGCGCCAGATCTTCATCACCGATCCCGACCAGGTGAAGCTCGAACTGAACTACGCCGCCGACTGAACCCTGAAACAAAGGCCCCCACGATGTGCGATGATCGGACCGTTGCCGCCGAAGATGCCGCGCTTGCCACGCTCGGCCTCACCCGCCGCAGCTTCGCGCTCACCAGCGGCGCCACTGCGCTGTGGGCCGGTGCCGTCGCCACCGCCGCCGCAGGCAATTCGCTCACCGAAGCCAACGTCGTCATCGCCACCGCCGACGGCAAGGCCGATGCCTTCTTCGTCCATCCCGCCAAGGGCGTCC
>NZ_JBWZET010000228.1:0-27796 GCF_056722145.1 Rhizomicrobium sp.
TCGCCGGCGCCGATTATTCCGCCAATGTCGGCGGCGGAATCCTCAAGCGCTTCGTCGTCACCTTCGACTACGACAAACGCGTCCTCTATCTGAAGCCGCGCCCGGGCCCGGTGGACGACACCGGCACCTATGACCGCGCCGGCGTGTGGCTCAACGTCTCCGGCATCGGCTTCAAGATCGCAGCCTTGACCGAGGCCGCGCCGGCCGCCGAGGCCGGGTTGGTGAAAAACGATGTGATCACCGCGGTTGATGGCGTATCGGCGGCAAATCTCAAGCTGGCGGACGTGCGCAAAATGCTGCGCACCGCCAAGCCGGGAACCATCGTCACCTTCACGGTGAGCCGCAATGGCGCAACGAAGGACATCAAGGTGACCTTGCGCGATCTGATCTGACGCGGGCTGGGAGATTTTTTTCGAGCCGGTGAAACCGGCAGCCTAATGATCATGGGAGTGGCATGAATTTGCGCTTGAACAGAGCGCGGCGCGGGCCCATTTGACTCCTGCAACACGATTCCGGAGAACCCCATGGCCACTGCTGCAAAATCAGGCACCTTCAAGATCGGCGGCGAATTGGACGTCGTCCGCCTCGGCTTCGGCGCCATGCGCGTCACCGGCGAAGGCATCTGGGGCGAACCGGAGGACCCGGCAGAAGCGCGCCGCACATTGAAGCGCGTGCCGGAACTCGGCATCAATTTCATCGACACCGCCGATTCCTACGGCCCCACGGTGTCCGAGGAGCTTCTGCGCGAGACGCTGCATCCTTACGGCGAGCTGGTCATCGCCACCAAGGGTGGTCTTGTCCGCCCCGGCCCCAATGTGTGGAACCCGCTCGGCCGCCCCGATTATCTCGTCCAGCAGGCGCACATCAGCCGCCGCCGCCTGGGCGTGAAACGTATCGATTTGTGGCAGCTGCACCGCATCGATACCGCGGTGCCGGCCAACGAGCAGTTCACCGCCATCAAATCGCTGATCGACGACGGTGTGATCCGATTTGCCGGCTTGTCGGAAGTGTCGGTGAAAGACATTGAGGCGGCGCGCAAGGTGTTCCCGGTCGCTACCGTGCAGAACCGCTACAACCTCGCCGACCGCGCCAGCGAAGACGTGCTCGACTACTGCGAACAGAACGGCATCGGCTTCATTCCGTGGTTCCCCCTGGCGGCGGGTGATCTGGCGCGGCCCGGAACCGTGCTCGACGCCATCGCCAAGAAGCATAACGCGGCGCCGAGCCAGATCGCACTCGCCTGGGTGTTGAAGCGCAGCCCGGTGATGCTGCCGATCCCCGGCACCAGCAAAGTCTCGCACCTGGAAGAGAACGTCGCTGCGGCGGAGATCGTGCTCAGCGACGAAGAATTCGCGACGCTCGACAAGGCGGCGCGGAAGTAAATTGGATTGTCATCCCGGACGCGCCCGTGCCGACTACCAACTGGCACATAGGCGCGATCCGGGACCAACTCTGAAATCTGACTTGCGTTGAAGCGGGTCCCGGCTCGGCGCGCTCCGCCGCATAAATGCACTGCGGAGCGCTGGCCGGAATGACAATGCTTACTGCGCGCTCATGAAATCGCGCTTGCCGATTTCCACGCCGTTGTGGCGCAGGATGGCGTAGGCAGTCGTCAGGTGGAAGAAGAAGTTCGGCAGCACCCAGGTGGTGAGATACTCGGCGCCCTTGAATTCAAAGACGTTGCCGTGGATGTCGAGCCGGATGTGCTTGTCGTCGGAACCATCGATCTGCTCGGCCTTGAACGACTGCACGAAGTCGAGCGTCTTGGCGACGCGCGCCTGCAGGTCTTCGAACGTCGCTTCGGTATCAGCGTAGCTCGGGATTTCGACGCCGGCGAGGCGCGACAGCGAGCCCTTGGCGTGATCGGTCGCGATCTGGATCTGGCGGGCGAGCGCGAACATGTCGGGATAGAGCCGCGAGGCCACCAGCACCGACGGATCGATCTTCTTGGCGGCGCAATGCGCTTCCGCCTTCTTGAGCACGCCGGCAAGCGCGCTGAGATACTGCACGAACACCGGAACGGACGCCGTGTACATCGAAAGGGCCATGTCGAGTCTCCTTGAGTTGGCGCGGACTTTAGTCTGGCGACGGCTGGGTGGAAACCGGTTTTCGCACGCACCAAAACGTCAGTGACCAGCGAATTGTTGACGCATCGATGTCGCATTTCAACGTGGAATCGCGCTGAATAAACAATCGGCACTCGAATTCGGCCGCGCTATGATACGGGACTGTCACATAGCCGAGTCAAAAATCACGCCTTGCGAGTCACCGGAGGGATTTCATGAAATTGCGCGCCGCACTGCTTTGTCTGACGCTTTTGGCCGGAGCCGCCGAGGCCGGTCCCGTCCTGATGATTTCGCTCGATGGATTGCGTCCCGCCGACGTGATCGAGGCCAAGAAAAAGGGCCTCAACCTGCCCAACCTCACCGCGTTCCTCAATCAGAGCGCTTATGCCAGCGGCGTGAAAAACGTGCTGCCGACGGTGACCTATCCCGATCACACGACGTTGATCACCGGCGTGTGGCCCGACAAGCACGGCGTCGGCAACAACGAAGTGTTCGATCCCAGCGGCAAGAACATGGGAGGCTGGTATTGGTACGCCGAGGCCATCAAGGTGCCGACGCTGTGGGATGCGGTGCACGCCACCAAGGGCGTGGTCGGCTCGGTCGGCTGGCCGGTATCGGTCGGCGCCACGTCGATCGATTATAACCTGCCGGAATACTGGCGGGCGCAGAATTCGGAAGACCTGATGCTGCTCAGGGCGCTGGCGACGCCGGGCCTGATGACGCGGCTCGAAAACGAAACCCACGTACCGCTGGGCGCCGCATTCAGCGAGGAACCGGAAAGCGACGTGGCGCGCACCGCCTTCGCGGCGCAGATCATCGCCGATACGCACCCGGCCTTCATGACGGTACACCTCGTCAGCCTCGACCACTACCAGCACAGCTATGGTCCGGACACCGACAAATCCAAGGCGGCGCTGGAAGGGCTCGACGCCGATGTCGGCAAGCTGGTCGCGGCGGCGCGGAAAGCCGACCCCTCCGTAACCATCGCCATCGTCTCCGATCACGGGTTTGCCGCCGTTCACGACGGCGTTTATCTCACCAAGGCATTTGCCGAAGCCGGGCTCATCACCCTTGACGCCAATGGCAAGGTCAAGGATTGGGACGCGTACGTCTGGAATGCCGGCGGCTCGGCGGCCATCGTGCTCAAGAACCCCAACGACGCGGCCGTGAAGGCCAAGGTGGAAGCGCTGCTGACCAAGCTCGCGGCCGATCCCAACTCCGGTGTCGCGCGCTTCATCGATGCGGCCGCGATCGCCCAACGCGGCGGTGCCGCCAACGCCTCCTATTGGGTCGATTTCAAGATCGGCTGGTCGGGCAGCGGCAGCTTCACGATTTCCAAGACCTACACGCTGAAAGGCACGCACGGCTATTTTCCCGACAACAAGGAAATGCGCGCCACCTTCATGATCACCGGCCCCGGCATCGCGCCGAAAAAGCTCGGCGAAATCGACATGCGCGACATCGCCCCGACCCTGGCCAAGATTCTGGACGTGAAGCTCGACAAGGCCGACGGCAAGCCGCTGTTCTGACCACGGCACTGCGGACTGTTGAAACTGCGGCGGCTGTCAAGCGCCGCCGCCGTTCTGAGCCTGGACGATGCCGTCGCCGTTGAAGGTACGATAGAGCGCGTCGAGCGCAGCGTAATAGTTTTCTTCCAGCCCCGACAGGAGGCCGGTGTTGTAACGCATCAGGTTATCGAGGATCGCCAGCAGATTCTCGTAGGTGTAGCCTTGCTCGACCGGACCGGAAAACAGCCGCTGCTGCCAGTCGTCGTCCACCAGCCGACCGCCGACGCGGCTGAGCAGCGGCAGGAAGGTGCCCGGCTCTTCGAGTTTGCGCCATGCGGCGACATCCTTGTAGACGACATGGTCGAGCAGTTCTTCGACCGGCTTGCCGAGGCCCGCGTGCGCCGTCGACGACACCACCAGATGCAATTGACCTTGATCGCCGCAATCGACATGAAAATTGTTGATCAGGACCCATGCATTGGCGACGGCCAAATGCCAGAAAAAAGGATCTGCTGCGGACAGCGGTACCGAACTGCGGCGATAGTTGAGCTCCATCCGGAACAGGTTGAAATCCCTGAGGTAGCGCCGGAAAACCGGATAGTCGTCGAGAAATGGAATGATGAATCGCAGGACGTGGGCGAAGTTCACCGAGGCGGCATCGCCGCAATAATGCACCATTTCATCAGCGATCGGATGCGTGAAACACGCGAGATCGCAGGCCAATCCCATGAACGCGGCATCTTCTTGAAAAAACGGCGCGCTGGCATCGGCCCACGGCACCCAGACGCGCGCCTTGAGCGGCGATGGCGGCATGGCAACGGGAATGCGACGCGAAAAATCGGGCGCCCTGCCCCAGCGCTCGAAACTGGCAATCTTGGCGGCGAGAAAGGTTTCGTCGGCGAGAAAATCGGGCCGCAGCTTGAGCACGAGTTCATCCGGATCATTGATCAGGTTCAGGGCGGCTGCCAAATTGCGCGACTGATAGACGAAGCCGCGCTGGCCGGCAGTACCCCGAGTTGGCGGCTGGGGGACGCGCACGAGTTCCACGTCGGGCCATTCCAACGCCGGGGCAACATGGCCGTCGATCGCCGGATTGTCCCACGTCACGTATAGCAGGCGATCGATCACCCCCGCCCGCCGCAGCGAAATCAGCGGCGCAAAACTTCGGCGCATCAAAGGCTGGTGGACGGTGAACCCGGTGACGACGGCTGTGGTCATGGTGCTGTCAACATGGTGAGGCGGTTGAGCACGAAGCCGGCGACTTGAACGTCACGGACGTATGGCAGCGTGCGGAAAAGATGAAGCGCAGCGATCTGGGGCAACCGCTCCGGCAATGCCGCATCGACGCGCCCGATCAACTGCAGCAGTGGCTCTGAAATGGCGCTCATCTGCTGGATCGCATTGACGAGCGCGGGCCCGCTCTGTCCTTGGAGCGCGCGCAGACACCAATGGCCGGCAACATCCTGGAACAGCTTGCCGGCATCGAGCCAATAGGATGATGCAAAACAAACGTCGCAATCGATGAAGACAACCCCGCGCCGCGGCGAAACCAGGATGTTCTCAAGCGTCAAGTCGCCGTGACCGGCCGACTGCGGCATGCCGCTCCAATCAAGCCGCAACAGGCGTGCAGAGGCGCCGGCAATTTCCGAGCGGAACTGCTGACAGACTTTGCTGTCGCACGCTGCGACCTGTTCGATCTTGGCTATGATGGCCGCAGCGGGAACACTGCCTGATGCGGTCAAACGCAAGAAGTCGAACAACCGGCCAAGCGCGTCCTCGAGAGGACGAAGATCGAGCGCCAGCGCCGAGGCGATCATGTTCGCCGCGGTCTGGCCGGAAATGTATTCCATCTCGAAATAGAAATGACCGGCGTCGTCGGTGCCGCTTTCGACGATCCGCGGCACCGCAATGCCGGAGAAAAACAGTTCGCGCTGGCGTTCGGCCTGGGCCATCAGCCGGGGGTTTTGCGCTGCCGAGCCGGACGTTTTTCGCACCACATGGCCGCCATCGCGCGGCAACAGCAGCAGCTGCGCGCCGGAATGACCGTGCAGGCGATAGGCCGCGCCTTGCAACGTCTGACGCCGCGGTCGCGGCATTGGCTGGTTCGGGGCCGGCTTCACAGCCATTCCGCAAGCTGGTCGGACAGGCCCGCCGCGTTGCGCTGCAGGTTGACGGCCACAGCCGCCGGATGAGGATTGGACGGCGCGAAATCGTTGATCAGGAAACGCCGCCCATGCAGGCAATCCATGATGAGCGCGTGCGGCCTCAAACCGAGTTCGGCGAGGGTTGCTTCCACCCGCGCCCGCATGGCTTCCGGCCGAGCGGTCATGAAGATGAGCTGGGCGCCACGCTTTTGCCAGCGCTTCAGTTCGGCAACATTGCCGGCGATCGCAACGTCGGTCTCGTCCCAATAGGGCGGAAAATAGCGGCTGTGGTTCTCGAACACGACGCCGTCGAGATCGCACACCAGTGTGCCATGGGCGCGCACGAAGCGGCGCCACTCGTCGAGCGTGCCGACATCGATGAATCCGTCGATGTGGTGCGCCCGCACCGGCTCGCCGTCGCGCGCCAGGCGATTCAGCACATGGGAAACGAACACCTCGCCGCTGGCGCAATCGCGGGCGACAGCCGCATAACCGTCCAGATACAGTGCCGCATCCGAAATGCCGTAAAGACCGATGCTGACGTAGTTGGAGACCAGCGACTTCTCCACCATCTGCACCACCAGCCCCTGCTCGTTCAGCACGGCAAAGCTTTTGGCGCCGACATTCGACATCTCGGGCAGTTTGCGCACGTCGCTCAGCGCCACAAAACTGCCGTGCGGCAGCGCTACCGGCGCGAAGAAACTGTCGGCATCCTTGACCGCGAAAGGACCGCTCACCTCCGCGCGCCGGATCATCTCCTGCACGGTGTCGGCGGGCCCGCGGGTATCGTGGGGCAGCACCAGCACTTCGGCGGCATCGCCGAACGCGCGCTTGAGCAGCGCCCGGCAACCATATTTCTCTTCGTGATCGGCGCGCACCGCCACGACGATGCGGTCGACGTCTTCGTCCGGGACACTCGCCGCAGCCCGTTTCAGCGCCAGCGCGCCATCAGGCATCGTCAACATCCATTTCGGACGCACGCCGGGATACCGCGACGACTTACCGGCGCAGGGCAACAAAAGCGTGCGCGAAACCATGCGGTCAGGCTCCTGGGGCAACGAGGAAACCTTCTGCCGCTTTGGTTAAGGGTTGCTGAAAAAGGCGCACGCTGTCGCGTTGCTGCGGCGCTGCGATCGTTACCGAATCCCTAACACGCCACGGTTTCCGCGGTTCGTGCCCTAGAGCAACGAACATTCAGACGAGATCACGTCGTTCATCTTTCCTCCCCCGCGCTGACAGATCCTTTCACGCCGCACCGCCGGCAAAAAAGGCGGGGGAGGAATGAATGATCCCGCTTGAACGTCCGATGCCCTAAGCCGCTTCAGCCAGTTTCGCCAATGCGGTGAGCACGCCTTTGACGCCCTTGAGGCGCTGTTCGGGGGAGTCCCAGTTGCGCTGCACCACGATTTTCTGGTCGGGCCGCACCTTCACCGTGCCGGAATGCTCGTTGATCAGGCGCACCAGCCCGATCGGGTTGGAGAAGGTGTTGTTGCGGAAGGCGATGGTGCCGCCCTTGGGACCGGCATCGATCTTCTCCACGCCGGCCTTGCGGCACAGCGCTTTGATGGTGACGATTTCGAAAAGATGATTGACCTCCTCCGGCAGCGGGCCGAAGCGATCGATCATCTCGGCGGCGAAGCGGTCCATGTCGGGCCGGCTTTCGATGGTGGCGAGGCGGCGATAAAGCGCCATCCGCACATTGAGGTCGGGCACATAGGCTTCCGGGATCAGCACCGCCGCACCGATGTTGATGGTCGGCGACCACTGCTCCTGCTCCGGCGCATCGGCGGAACCGCCGGCACGAAGCTGCGACACCGCCTCTTCCAGCATTTCCTGATAGAGCTCGATGCCGACTTCCTTGACGTGGCCGGATTGTTCCTCGCCGAGAAGATTGCCGGCACCGCGAATGTCCATGTCGTGGCTCGCGACCGTGAAGCCGGCGCCGAGCTGATCGAGCGACTGCAGCACTTCCAGGCGCCGTTGCGCCGTCTCCGTGATGCCGTGATTGGCGGGCGTCGTCAGATAGGCATAAGCGCGCTGCTTGGAACGGCCGATGCGCCCGCGCAATTGATAGAGCTGCGACAGGCCGAACATGTCGGCGCGATGCACCACCAGCGTGTTGGCGGACGGAATGTCGAGACCGGATTCGACGATGTTGGTGGAGATCAGGACGTGCACTTTGCGGTCATAGAAGGCACCCATCACCTCTTCCAGCGTGGTGGGCGACATCTGGCCGTGGGCGACGGCGGCTTTCACTTCCGGCACGTTGACGCGGAGGAATTCCTCGGCCTCGCGCAGGTCGGAAATGCGCGGCGCAACATAGAAGCTCTGGCCACCGCGATAATGCTCGCGCAGCAGCGCCTCGCGGATCACCATCGGATCAAACGGCGTCACGAAGGTGCGCACCGCCAGGCGGTCGATCGGCGGCGTCGTGATCAGCGACAGGTCGCGGACGCCGGAGAGCGCCAGTTGCAGGGTGCGCGGTATCGGCGTCGCCGTCAGGGTCAGAACATGCACGTCGGCCTTCATGCCCTTCAGCTTTTCCTTGTGGGTGACGCCGAAATGCTGCTCTTCGTCGACGATCACAAGGCCGAGATTGGCGAACTCGATGTTCTTCGACAACAGTGCGTGGGTGCCGACGACGATCTCGACTTCGCCCGTCTTGAGCAGTTCCTTGGTTTCGCGCGCGTCCTTGGCGTCGACGAAGCGCGACAGCTGGCGCACCTTGATCGGGAAGCCGGCGAAGCGCTCGGCGAAGGTGCGGTAATGCTGGCGCGCCAGCAGCGTCGTCGGCACCACCACCGCAACCTGCGATCCGCTCATTGCCGCGACGAAGGCGGTGCGCAGCGCCACTTCGGTCTTGCCGAAACCGACGTCGCCGCAGACGAGGCGATCCATCGGCCGCCCCTTGGCGAGATCCTCCATCGCGTCGGCGATGGCTTTTTCCTGATCCTCGGTTTCCTGATAGGGGAAGCGGGCGCAGAATTCGTCCCACAAGCCTTGCGGCCGTTCGATTTCCGGCAGCGATTTCAATTCGCGCGCGGCGGCAATGCGGATCAGCTCGCCGGCAATCTCGCGCACGCGCTGGCGCGCCTTGGCTTTGCGCTGCTGCCAGCCGACGCCGCCGAGCTTGTCGAGCGGGGCTGCACCATCCTCGGCGCCATAGCGGGTCAGCAGTTCGATGTTCTCGACCGGCAAGAACAGCTTGCCGCCGTCGTATTGCAGTTCGAGGCAATCGTGCGGCGCGCCGGTGACGTCGATGGTCTGCAGGCCGACATAACGCCCGACGCCGTGCTCGATATGGGTGACGAGATCGCCCGGCACCAGCCCCGCCGCTTCGGTGAGGAAATTCTGCGCCTTCCTCGCCCGCTTATGGCTGACCATGCGGTCGCCGAGAACGTCCTGCTCGGCGATGACGGCGAAATCGGGCGCTTCGAAACCGTGTTCGATGCCGAGCACCGCCAAGCCGACGGCACCGGGCGCCATCTTCGCCGCATCATGCCAATCGGCAACGTGGCGGATCGCCTTTACGCCATGGTCCGACAACACGCCACCCATGCGATCGGCGGAGCCTTCCGTCCACGCCGCAATGACGACGCGCTTTTTCTCCGCCTCCAGCGCTGCGATGTGTTCCGCCGCCGCCTTGAAGACGTTGACGTTGCCCTGCGCCCGTTCCGGCCCGAAATCGCGGCCAAGCTTGCCGTGGGCATCGACCGATTTCATCGATTCCGGCGCCTGGAACGGGCTGAGATCGCGCACCGGATGACGCTTCAGCACCCCGTCCCATTCATCCGCAGACAGATAAAGCGCGCCGGGCTTGAGCGGCTTATACGGCGGCGCCTTGAGCGCACCTTTCTTGGCCGGCTCGGCCTTGAGAAACTCGCGCCGGGTCTCGTAATAATCGGCGACCAGTTCCAGCCGCGCCTTGCGCGCCTCGTCGGTGTGATGGGCCTGCATTACCAGCGCCCGCGGCGCGTAATCGAAAAGCGTTTCGAGGCGTTCGTAGAACAGCGGCAGCCAGTGCTCCATGCCCGGGCTTTTGCGCGCCTCCGACACGGATTCGTAGAGCGGATCGTCCACCGCCGGACCGAAGGCGGCGACATAGCCGGTGCGAAAACGGCGCACGCCGGCCTCGTCGAGCGGCACTTCGGAGGCCGGCAACAGTTCGATCGCCTGCACTTCTCCCGAGGACAGCTGCGTCTCGGCATCGAAGGTGCGGATGGCGTCCAGCCGGTCGCCAAAGAAATCGAGCCGCAGCGGATCGTTCCCCGGCGGCCACAGATCGACAATGCCGCCGCGCACCGCGAAATCGCCCGGCTCGCGCACGGTGGAGGCGCGGGAATAGCCGTTGGCGGCGAGATAATGCGCGAGGTTGTCGAGGCTGACGGTGTCGCCGATGCGCGCCGAGAACGACGCATTGAGGATCACGTCGCGCGGCGGCACCCGCTGCAGGATGGCGTTGACCGTCGTCACCACCACCGCCGGGCCCGCATCCTTGTCGCGCCGCGCCAGCGCCGCCAGAGTCGCCAGCCGCTGGCTTTCGATATCCGGGCTCGGCGACATGCGGTCGTAGGGCAGGCAGTCCCAGGCCGGGAAACTCAGCACACGGATTTTCGGCGCGAAAAAGGCGATGGTGTCGGCGGCGCTGGCGGCCTTGACGCCGTCCTGCAGCACCAGGATCACAAGCCCCTTCAGCGATCCCGCCGCGGCACCGGCCAGCCAGGCATCGAACCCTTCGGGCGCGCCGGTGACCGTCAGGCGGCCGTCGCTGCGGGCAATATAATTTACACGTTCCAAGTGGGATCTTCTCGCGAACACAGCGCCCGAATCCGGGCGAACACGGGCGTGTCGTACGCTGGCGGCAGTGGCTGCTCGTTCTTCAGCCAGGCGAACACGTCCTGATCGGGCGCCGCCAGCAGCGCATCGAGCTGGTCGCACGCCGCCTCGTCCAGCGTGTCGATTTCCCGCGCCGCAAAGGTCCCGAAGATCAAATCGACCTCCTTGAACCCGCGCCGCTGGCAGCGGAACAACAGCTGTTTGCGGCGGACCTCAATCGACCCACCGTGCGAAGCAGTAGACATGGGGCTAGATATAGCGTGCTTGCCCCGCCAAAAGCCAGCGCACCGCCTGCCCGGCTTAGCGCCGAAGTGGTATAATTGGACCTCCCAAATCGGGAGATGCAGGGAGGCATTAAGTGCATCCGAAGCGTTGCGTCATCGCGCTCACGCTGCTGTTTGCGGCCGTTCCGGCCCTGGGAGCCAGCGGCGTGTCGCGCATTCCCGGTCCCACCACAGGAGGGCCGGCGTATGTAAGCTCCGACATCGGCAGCGGCTGCACGGTCGGCATCGAGTTCGAACGCGCCACAACGGCCCCGGCTCTGGTGTTTTTCCGCAAGACGCCGGAATGTGATCGGCAGTTTCCGGGCCCGGCGCCGATTGCGGCAATCGCCCGAGCACTCCTTTCGGCGGCGATGCAGGATGGTCAGGATATCCGCAGGGTAGTGCACGTCGATCCGACTGCCATCCTTCAGCGCGACTGGATTCAGAATTTTATCGATTGCTACGCTGGAACTGACGTGGAAGTTGATTCCCCAGCCGCAGCCGCTCGGTTGAAAGACTGCAACATTGCGCCGGAACTCAGCGGCCCGTTCGCTGAAATTGGCGTTACGCTACGATTTGACACCGGCAGGGAGCCCTTCGGGTTCGATTGCGAGAAGCTCAATAGTTACGCAGACTACCTCGATCGGGCTTGGCTCGAGAAATACCGGAATCGGCACTGCAAACTCAACATTCCGACCCACTGGTGGTTCAAGGCCTCGCCCCAATAGCGTCCCGAACAGGCCCGTGACCCCGCGGCGCCGCTCGCCTATCCTCAAATCCCATGCGCCCCGCGATTCTATTCCCCCTGTTCGCCGATACCCGCTCCCTGCCGGGGGTGGGGCCGCGGCTAGAAAAACTGATCGGGGCGGTCGCCGGGACGCGGCTGAAGGACCTGATTTTCGACCTCCCGGCGGGGGTGATCGACCGCTCCTACCAGCCGAAGTTGATCCGTGCCGAAGAAGGCCGCATCGCCACCGTGACGGTGAACGTGCTCGACCATCTGGCGCCGCGCGACAAGCGTCAGCCCTATCGCGTGCGCTGCTCCGACGACACCGCGGTGATCGAGCTGGTGTTCTTCCATGCCCATCCCGACTGGCTGAACAAATCCCTGCCGGTCGGCAGCCAGCGCATCATTTCGGGGCGCGTGGAACGCTTCAACAACCGGCTGCAGATGCCGCATCCCGATTTCATTGCCGCGCCCGGCGAGGACATGCCGCTGCACGAGCCGGTCTACCGTCTGACTGAGGGCCTGTCGGGCAAGGTGCTGGGCAAGGCAATCCGCGCCGCGCTGGAAAAAGTTCCGGCGATGCCGGAATGGCTCGATCCGGCGTTTCAGAAGCAGCGCGGCTGGCCGCCGTTTGCCGAGGCGATCCGCAAAGCCCACGCGCCGGTGCATGAGGCCGACCTCGCCCCGACCACGCCCGAGCGCCAGCGCCTCGCCTTCGACGAACTCTTGGCGAACCAGCTGGCGCTAATGCTGGTGCGCAAGCAGATGCGGGCCGCCAGCAAGGGACGCATTCTTCAGGGCGACGGGCGGCTGAAGGCGAAGGCGCTGGCGGCTCTGCATTTCACCCTGACCGAAGCACAGCAGCAGGCGATTGCCGAAATCGCCGCCGACATGGCCTCGCCCACCCGCATGCTACGCCTTCTGCAAGGCGATGTCGGTTCGGGCAAGACGGTGGTGGCGTTCCTGTCGCTGCTCACGGCGGTGGAAGCGGGCGCGCAAGGAGCCTTGATGGCGCCGACCGAAATTCTGTCGCGCCAGCACATGAGCGCGCTCGAACCGCTGGCGACGGCCGCCGGCGTGCGCATGGCCATTCTGACCGGCCGCGAAAAAGGCGCGCCGCGCGAGGCGCTATTGCAAGCGCTGGCGGCAGGCGAGATCGACATCCTGGTCGGCACCCACGCCCTGTTCTCCGACGATGTCGCGTTCAAGGACCTCGGCCTAGTCGTCGTCGACGAGCAGCATCGCTTCGGCGTGCATCAGCGCATGATCCTGCAAGGCAAAGGCGAGCGCGTCACCGATGTGCTGGTGATGACGGCAACGCCGATCCCGCGAACCCTGGCGCTGACCGCCTATGGCGACATGGAGGTGTCGCGCCTGCTCGGACGCCCGCCCGGCCGCCAGCCGATCGAGACGCGGGTGCTGTCGGTCGACCGGCTCGACGATGTGGTGGAGCGCCTGCGGTCGGCGATCGCCAAAGGCGCCCGCGCCTACTGGGTGTGCCCGCTGGTGGAGGAATCCGAGAAGGTCGATCTCGCCGCCGCGGAAGAGCGCGCCAAGGATTTGCAAGGCTCGCTCGGGCCCAAGGTCGGGCTCGTGCACGGCAAGATGAAACCGGCTGAGCGCGACGCGGCGATGGCGGCGTTCAAGGCCGGCGAACTGTCAGTGCTCGTCGCCACCACGGTGATCGAAGTCGGCGTCGACGTGCCGGAAGCGACCATCATGGTGGTGGAACACGCCGAGCGCTTCGGCCTTGCCCAGCTGCATCAGTTGCGCGGACGGGTCGGGCGCGGTTCCGGCAAGTCGAGCTGCCTCTTGGTCTATGCTCCGCCGATCGGCGAAACCGCCAAGGCCCGCCTCGCCTGTTTGCGCGACACCGATGATGGCTTTGTCATCGCCGAAGAGGATTTGCGCCTGCGCGGCCCCGGCGAACTGCTCGGCACGCGCCAGAGCGGCCAGCTTGAATTCCGCATGGCCGATATCGCGGTGCATGGCGACCTCTTGGCCGCGGCGCGCGACGATGCCGGCCTGATCCTCAGCCGCGATCCCGATTTGAAAACCCCGCGCGGCGAAGCGCTGCGCGTGCTGCTGTATTTGTTCGGCCGCGACGAGGCGGTTAAGTATTTGCGGGCGGGGTAAGGTTATTTCTTCTCGCCCAGCGATGCCTGTGTCGCCGCGATCGTCCACACCACGACCGCTTCGAACCACGCCGCGGCGGGATTGAGCCATAACGGATCGGTCTGGTGCGGCAGCAGCAGCGCCTGTCCGGCGTAGTAATGCAGCCCGCGCAAGATCGACGGCAGCAGCGCGTAGATGAGGATCAGCACCGCAATCGCGAGGAAATCGCCGCCGCGGCGCCGCGCCAGTACGCTCATCAGCACCACCAGCCCGAGATCGCGGGTGACGAAGCCGAGGATGGCGCCGGTGCCGGCCAGTTCCGCGCCTTGCGCCTGCATGCCGAACTGCACCATCACGGCCACGGCGATCAACGCCGCGACGAGATAGGACATCATCCAGCATGGCAGCTTGGCGATCGCCGAGCCGATATGGAAGCGGCCGAATTCGCCGGCCAGCCAGCGCAACTGCACGCTGCTCTTGGGTTCGAGCAGCACCGCGATATAGGCGAGCGACGCGCAGACGCCGGCGGCAAGCGCGAGGCGCCAGGTGATTTCGTCGAGCTGGGCACCGGAAAACGCGCCGAAACCTGCGACATACCCGATCATGAAAACGAGAAACGCCAGCCACACCAGCGGTCCGTTCACCAGCTTCAGTTCGAGCCGCATCTGGCGATAGCAGCCGACCAGCATCCAGCCGGTGAAGACCGCAAGGGAGGCCAGCAGGAACGCCGGCGTCGGCAGACTCTGTCCCCACCAGATCAGCGAACTGGTGCGCGGCACGGTGCCGATGGATGTGCCGGTCGGATCGGCGATCGCCGCTGTCGCCATGGCCGCGGCCAATCCCACGACGGTATAGAGGAAAACCTCGTAGCCAGTATGCCCTTGGCGACGGCGGGCGCCGACGAGACTCGCATTGAGGCCGGTGGCCTGGGCGATCACGCCCATGGCGACGTAGTAGACGGTTTCGCCGGCCGCCGCGGCGATACCGTGGGCATTGAGCGTATCCGCCGCGACCACCACCAGGCAAACCGTGCCGCCGATCCAGTTGAACACCGTCGAGCCGAACAGCTTGCCCCACATCATGGTTGCGGCACCGAGCGAGGACAGCCGCTGGCCGTCCCAGGTGCGCTCGCGGATTTCGCCGACGACGCTGCGCGCCGCGTTGTGGGTGCCCCAGATCACCACGATCATCACGAACAGCGCTCGCGCCATGTCGCCGGGCGAGACGAGACCTTGCGACAAGGCTGCGGCGAAAAACGCGAACGCCAGCACTGCGCCCATCACAATGAGACGGAGCGGCGTCAGTTCGAGCCAGACATTGCGTTGGAATTCCGGGTTCATCGGCCCATTCCCGTCTTGGCGGCGCCGCCCACCTGGCTGAAATAGGCCTCTTCCAGCGCCCGCGTGGATTCGCCGAAGCTCGACACCTGGAAGCCGGCTCCGATCAGGTCGCGGATCAGGCGGGCGCGGGCCGAGGCACTGCGCGGATGGGTGATGAGGGCGTGGTATTCATCGGCTTCGACGACATCGACCCCGGCGCGGGCGTCGAGAAAATCGCGCAGGTCACTGCGGGCGGTGGCGATCTCGACGATATAGCGCGGCCGCTCGATATCCTTGACCTTGATCGCCTTGCCGCCGACGATCAGCCCCTCTTCGATGATCAGCATCTCGGAGCAGTAGTCTTCGAGTTCGGCCAGGATGTGCGAGGAGACGACCAGCGTCATGCCGCCGTCCTTCAGCGCCACCATCAGCGCCGACAGATCGCGGCGCGCTTGCGGATCGAGGCCGGCCGACGGCTCGTCGAGCAGCAGTACCTTGGGCTCATGCACGATCGCCTGGGCGATGGCGAGGCGCTGCCTGAGGCCGCGGCTCAAATCCCCGGCCTTGGTTTCCAGCCGCTGGACGAGCCCCACGCGGTCGGCGGCCTTGTCCACTGCCGTTGCCGCCAGGGCTGGAACGATGCCGCGCGCCCGCGCCGTGTAGGTGAGGATGCGGCGCACGCTGAGCGCTTCGTAAAGCCCGAAAAAATCGGGCAGATACCCGAGCAAGGCATGAATGGCGCGCGGTTCGGCGCGGGTATCGTGACCCGCTACCGTCACGGAGCCGGAATACGGGTCCTCGAGCGCCGCCAGGCAGCGCAAAAGTGTGGTTTTGCCGGCGCCGTTTGGGCCGACCAGCGCCGTAATGGTTTGCGGGGCGACATGCAGCGACACGCCTTTCAGCGCCCGCGTTGTCGGGTATTCGTAGACGAGATCGGTAACGGTAATCATGGCCGCCAAGCCGGAGAACGGCGACGATGATAGCCGCAATTTATCAAGGAATGTTAATAATCGCGGCACTCGGACAGCGAATTCTCCGCCGCTCCCGGCGGGTGCAACCTGGAGCATCCCCGCTCCATCTTTCGCCCCCGATCGGATCGCCCGCTGCCGGGTTAACCGTAATTTTTGCCACAATCGCGGCGCCAGACTGTGGTGCGGACGGCTGGTAACATTCGCCCGGCTTGGCTACGCTCAACGCCTTCAATGGGGGTTCGTATGGGCTTGTGGATGATCTTCGCCCCGCTCGCGATCGCGGCGCTGGGGTTCGTTGCATTCGTCGCCGGATTGGTTCACGCGGTGAAACTGCGCCCCGGCAAGGCCAGCATCCGGCTGGGCGGCGGCGGCATCGTCGCCATCGCCGGGCTGACCGCCGGATTGATCGGCCTCAACCTGCAGGGCTATTCGCGCCTCACCTATGAAACGCCACTGGCGCGGGTGGCGGTGAAGGCCGTCGATCCCGCCAACAAGATTTTCGCCGTGACGGTCACCCGCCTCGACGACACCCACTTCGTCCAGAACTGCACCCTGCAGGGCGATGCCTGGGAGCTGGGCGGCCGTTTCCAGAAGTGGAAGGCGTGGGCCAACGAGATCGGCCTCAACGCCACCTACACGCTCGACCAGATCACCAACCGCTACAACAGTGCGGTCGACGGCAACGGCCAGCGGATCACCGCCTGCGATTTGAAGGCGCCGCAACCGAAGGCGACCCAGTTCCTGCCGGCGTCGGTCGAGAAATGGGTGCTGAGGAACATGATCGTGGAGGATCGCTTCTTCGGCTCGGCCAGCTTCATGCCGATGGTCGATGGCGCCGAATACACCGTGATTGCCACCCAGTTCGGCTTCAACGCCGAACCGACCAACGACATCGCCAAATCCGCCAACCAGCAACGGGCGTTTTGAGAAAACGTCCCTCTCCCCATGTGGGAGGACGCAAAATCTTGCACTTAGCGGCGCACGAGATTGATCGTGCAGCTACCGTTCGCCGCTAAGCGCTAGATTTTGCTGGTGAGGGGGTCTTTGCGTGCGCCCCCTCACCTGGAAAATCATCGGGGTTAGCATCGCGCCATTCTGTTCGTTCGGATATCGCTTTGGCGCGACACTAACCCCGTGATTTTTCTTCCTCTCCCACAAGGGGAGAGGAATTTTCAGTTATGCGTCTTCTTCGGTGCCTTGAGGCCGCGGTTTTCCAGCAGCGGACCGATTTCCGGGTCCTTGCCGTAGAAGGCGCGGAACATCACGCCGTAGTCCATGGTGTGGCCGCGCGACAGGATGAGGTCGCGATAGCGCTGGCCGTTTTCGCGCGTCAGGCCGCCGTGACTTTCAAACCAGGCATAGGTGTCGTCGTCGAGCATCTCGGCCCACAGATAGGCGTAGTAGCCGGCGGAATAGCCGAGCGACCAGATGTGGGTGAAATAGCTCGAACGATAGCGCGGCGGCACTTCGGCGACCGCCATGTGGGTACGCTCCAGCGCCACGCGTTCGAAGGCATCGACGTCCGCCTTGCCCTGATCCTGGGTGCGCAGCGCCCACTGCATGTCGAGCTGGGCCGCGGCGACGATCTCGCTCAGCATGTAGCCCTGATTGAAGGTCGCCGCCTTCTTGATCTTCTTGACCAGCGCGTCGGGGATCACCTCATGCGTCTGGTAGTGGAAGGCGTAGTGCTTGAGCACGATCGGATCGAGCGCCCAATGTTCGTTGAACTGCGACGGGTATTCGACGAAATCGCGCGCCGTGGCGCTGCCCGACACCGTCGGATAGTTCTGGCTGGCGAACAGGCCGTGCAGGGCGTGGCCGAATTCGTGGAATGCCGTCGTCACGTCGTCGAACGACAGCAGCGCCGGCTGTCCCGCCGCCGGCTTGGTGAAGTTGCAGACGTTGTACACCACCGGCTTGGCGCCCAAGACCTTCGACTGATCGACGAAGGTGTCCATCCAGGCGCCGCCCTGCTTGTTGTCGCGCTTGTACCAGTCGAAATACATCAGGCCGAGCGGCGAGCCGTCCTTGTCGAACACCTCGAACACGCGCACGTCGGCCTGATAGACCGGGATGTCCTTGCGTTCCTTGAAGGTGACGCCATAGAGCTGATTGGCGGCGAAGAAGATGCCGTTTTCGAGCACGCTGTTCATCTCGAAGTACGGTTTCACCGCATTCTCGTCGAGATCGTATTTGGCGCGGCGCACCATTTCGGAATAGCGCTCCCAATCGGCGGCTGCGAGCTTGAACTTGCCGTGGCTGCGGTCGATGGCGTGCTGGATGTCGCGGGCCTCGACCTTGGCCTTCTTGACCGCGGCCGGACCGAGCTGGTTGAGGAAATTGACCGCGGCATCGGGCGTTTTCGCCATCTGGTCTTCGAGCACATAGGCCGCCCAGTTGGGATAACCGAGCAGCGTCGCCTTTTCGGCGCGCAGCTGCGCGATGGTGGCGATGGTGTCGCGCGTATCGTTGGCATCGCCGCGTTCGGCGCGGTTCCACGAATTCTCGAACAGCTGCTGGCGGACGGTACGGTCGGCGAGGTCCTGCAGCACCGGCTGCTGGGTGGTGTTGATCAGCGGGATCACCCATTTGCCCGACAGACCACGCTCGCTGGCGCGCTGCGCGGCGGCGGCAACGGCGCCCTCGTCGAGACCGGCGAGCTTGTCCTTGTCGCTGACCACCACCGCGCCGGCCTTGGTCGCGGCGAGCAGCTTCTCGTCATAGGTCGTTTCGAGCGACGACATTTGCTTGTTGATGTCGGCGAGCCGGGCCTTGCCGGCATCGGAAAGCCGCGCGCCCGAGGCCACGAAGTTGTGAAAATAGACCTCGAGCAGCGTCGCCTCTTCCGGCCCGAGATTGAGCGTCGCCCGCGCGTTCCACAACGCTTCCACCCGCGCGAACAGCTTGGCATTCATGAAGATCGCGTCGTGATGGGCGGCGAGCTTGGGTGCTTCGTCGGCACGCACCCGCTGCAGCACTTCGTTGGTGTTGGCCTGTGTCAGCGCGAAGAACACCTTCGACACCCGCGTCAGCATGGCGCCGGATTTTTCCATCGCGGCGATGGTGTTTTCGAACGTCGGTGCCGCGGAATTGTTGGCGATGGCGTCGATTTCCTTGAGCTGGAGCGCCATGCCCTGCTCGATCGCCGGCTGATAGTCGCTGTCCTTGATGCGGGCGAAATCGGGTGCCTGAAGCGGCAGCGTCGAGGCCTCGGCGAACGGATTGGGCGGCGGTGGCGGCGGCGGTGCGGGCGGTGGCGGTGGCGGGGTGGTCGAACAGGCGCTCAGCACAACAACGGCAGCCGCGCTCAACAACGCGGAACGGAAACGGGACATGCGAGATTCTCCAGCAGCCGCGCCGGGTGCGCGGGACTCGTGTAGGACCCCGATTTATAGAGCGGTTCCCCCCGCCGGCTCCATAATCCTGCGTCACGTTCACTGAAAAGTGCTTGGGGACAGGCGCTTAGCCGCAGTTGACCGCAGGTGCATCCGCCCCTATGGTCCGCGCCTCCTGACGCGAGCCCGTAGCTCAGGGGTAGAGCATCTGACTTTTAATCAGAGGGCCATGGGTTCAAACCCCATCGGGCTCGCCATCCTTCTCACAGAACGAGAAGGATGCCGGTCGATCGCCAGTTCCGCGAAGACGGGCCACACCCATCCTACGGCTTGATGATGATGCCTTGGCCTGTCGGCAAACCGGCAATCCTGAGGTCATTGTCTTCCGCGAACCGGTCGAAGGCCGCCTTCTGTTCGTGGTGCCCCTCCCAGCCATAGTCATCCAGCACAACGATTGCGCCCGACGTCAGCCGCGGCCAGAAATGAGTCAATGAGGCCATTTCGGGCAGGGCATTGTTCAGGTCGATCGCCAAATACGCGATCGCCTGCGCATCGACTTGAGAGAGCGTATCGGGGATCGAGCCGGGAACGATGCGCACGCAATTGCTGTAAGGGGCAAACGTCGCCTTGACCGCATCGAGGCACTCCTCGAATTGGCGCGAGGGCTTAAGCGTCTTCTTTTCGCTCTCCGTCATGTAACGAGGATCAGGCCCATGAAACGTATCGAGTAAAAAATATCGCCGTTGGGTCGTGTGGATCTGGGTGAAGGTGAGGACCGTCATCGCCGATCCGCCCCAGCTTACTCCGCATTCGACAAAATCACCGTCGCGCTGCATCCCGACTGCGGCAGCCCAACACAAGATGTGCATGCGCCATCGGATGTCTGCATCGCCCCACGAACCCGTCGCGACGCCTGCCTCATATGCTCGCAAGAACTCGGGCGACATCAAGAAGTCCGCGTTGTGAACGGTCAGAAGCCCGTCGGCAAGAAACTGCGCGTGACGGACCATTCTTGCCGCCTTGAGGTAGGCCGATAAGTCCATCCCGTCACCTCTGGCCTGGCAGAATTTTCCCGCAAGACCATACCTGCGTTTGGGTGCCATTCTGCCTGTCGATTCCGCTATTCATATGTTTTCACAACGACCGCCGGACTTCCGGCAACGACCGCGTTCGGCGGAACGTCGCGCGTGACAACGGCATTGGCACCGACCACGGCATTGGCACCGATCCGCACGTTCGGCAGTATCGCCGCACCGACCCCGATAAAGCAGTTGTCGCCGATTTCCACAAAGGAAGGCTCCGTGGAAATGCGGGCGCCGATCTTCCGTGGATCGCCGGGAGCATCATAGGGATGGACGGTATCCACAATCGCGCAATTTGCGGTGATGGAAACTCGCGAACCGATGACGACCCGGCAGTGACAGACGATGTGAACATTCTGCTCGATGTTGGTATCCGACCCGATCGTCATCAGGGGGCTATTCACGCCATCGCTGACGACTTCGAGGCGGACTCCATCACGGATATGCACGCGGTCGCCGATGGCTATCATTTCCGGATGGGCGATCAGCAGCGGATTGCGGATCGTCGAATGGCGGCCGAACGCCCGAAACAAGGGGCGGTAAAAGACCCTGCCTTTGAAGCGTTGATAGCCATTGCCCAACGCGCCTAAGGTACGATGAAGAAAGCGAACAACGGTCATTGTCAGCAGCGGCTTTCCGATCCTGCAATCTCACGGCTTGGGCCTTGCGATCACCTCGATGCAATCGCCGCGCTTGAAGGCGTCAATGATCTTCGCAACCCAATGCGCCAAGATGATAAGGACCCGATTATTGACCACCCGACCGCGATCTGACGGCAGGCCACTGCCGCGATTCAAGCGAATCTGGATGCTTCCGATGAGGCCGGAAAACGTCGAATTGTAGCCGACCATTTCGACCTCAAAACCCTCCTGCTCCAAAAACAGCGACAGTGACTTGGGATTGTAGCCGTAGGGATGGGTCGGCGGCCCGAGGTTGTACCAGCAATCGCCGAACATGCCGGCGGGCAGGCTGGCGATGTTGGGCACGCCGATAAACAGCTTGCCGCCGGGCTTGATGATCCGGCGAATTTCCTTGAGGACCTCGCGCGGATTGTGCAGGTGCTCGAAGGAGTGGTTGGTGCGCACGTAATCGAAATACGCGTCGGGGTAGCCAGCATCCGGCAGCGTTCCGCTCTTGATATCGAGTTGGCCCTCTCTGCGCCCGACTTCCGCCGCCTTGGCATTGATCTCGACGCCGTGAACCTTCCAGCCTTCCGCGCGCCGTCGCAGCAGAAAATCGCCCGCGCCGCAGCCGATATCGAGCATGGTCCCGGGCCGTTCGAAGCGCGGATCGCGCGTTCTGCCCATCTCCAAGCCCAGCAGCCGCTGCATGAAAATTCCCAAACGCCTCTTGTAGGCTCGCCAGCCCGTCGGAAGCGGATGAAGCACGTACGAATAGTATTCGCTCGGATAGGCGGTGGACAGATAGGCCAGCGTCGGCTGCGGATTGAGAAACTGCAGCGAACAATCGCGGCAACGGAAGATGGAAAAAAGCCCCGGCATTCCGTAGTGGGGATCGGGCGCCTTCATGATCTCGTAGAAATTCCGCCCGCCGCAAAGCATGCAGCTCGCCACCGGCTGCCACAGCAGTCGGTTCGAAAAGTCCGGCTGAATCCGGGTGGCGGCTATGCTCATGATATGCCAATTCCCGATTTAGATGTTGTCGGACGCCGCGCCATCACCTCACCTGTGTGGAAAGCACCGCCAATGATGCTGCACTGACCGCGAGCTGGCTCATGATCTGGGTGGTGTCGATGATGATCTGGTGCAGGTCGATGCCGGAAATGTCGCGCGCCACGAAGATGGTCGAGCCGGGCGGAATGGTGTCGCCGTTGAAGTTGAACCAGGAATGTTCGATGCGCTGCGCCGAACCGTCGGGCAGCACCAGGATGGTCTCGCCCTCGTCGGCAAAGCGCGAATAGCCGCCGGCGCGTTCGATGTAATCGTCGGCCGACATTTTGCGCGAGAACGGAATGTTTCCCGGCTGCAGCACTTCGCCGAGCACCGCGACCGAATAAGGCTTTTGCGGCACGAACACGACGTCGTTCGGCTCCAGCAGCGGATCGCTGGCGGGATTGGCGGCCAGCGCCGCAGGATCGGCGGTCACTACGATGCGCCCGAGCCCTTTCTGGCTCTTGATCTGCGCGATGTAGCTCTGCATCGCCGAGAACGCATCCGGCGACAGCTTGGCGTTGGGATCGCGCCGGCTCATGGCGAGCAGAAGCTGGTTCTCGATTTCCTGCGCTTGGCGGCGGAACGTTTCCTGTTCGCGCTGCGCCACCGAGCGGCGCAGGAACACCGTGCCATAGGGATACGCGGTTTCGGTGAGGCCACCGGCACGCAGCAGCAGTTCGGACAGATGCTCGCCGCGCACGATGCGATAGGTGCCGGCATTCTTGACCTGCCCCTGCACCATCACCGAGCCCGAGGTCGCCATCGTATAAACCTGCCCGACGCGAACCTCGTCGCGCGGCGACACGATGAAGGCAACGTCGGCCGCATCGGCCAGCGACAGCCGCCGTCGCTCGGTGCGCGAGGTGCCGGCAACCGGATCGAGGGTGGTGGAAATCACCTCCACCGTGCCCTTGTCGGCCATCCGCATCAGCCCGCCCGCCGCCGCCAAGACCGAGCGGATATCGGCATCGGGCCCGACCAGATAAAGCCCCGGCCCCTGCACCGCGCCATCCACATTCAGCGTGCGATCGTCGAGGAAATTGATCAGCACCAGCGGATCGACCTTCAGCTGCTTGGCGAGATCGGCTACACGCTTGACGTCTTTGGTCAGTGGCGCCGGCGTCTGGTCGCGATCGTCGCTGCGCTCGCGTTCGCGCGGCGGATTTTCGGTTTGCGTATCCGGATTGAGCCGCTGATCGCGCAGGTCCTCGTCGATGTCGCGGTTCGGTTCCGCCAGCAGTGCGGTCAGCGAGCGCGTGTTGTCGAGCATGGTCGGATTCATCGCCGTCGCCTGCGGCTGCCGCTGTTGCGCCAGGTTCAACGTCGTCGTTCCGGTCGCACCCAGCAGCGGATTTTCCTGCGGCTCGAGATTGGGATTGACCTCAGCCTCCTGGTCGGCGGTACGGCGCAGACGAAATTGCCGCAAAGCCGTGAACAAGGTGCGCGCCTCGCCGGTGGAGATCACCCGCACGATGTCGTCGCTTTGCAGCGCCAGGTCTTCGCTGCCGTTCAGCACCGCAACCGGGGTAAACGGCACCAGCACGCGCAGCAGCGTCACCGGATCGCGCCGCGAAATCACCCCGAACAAGGTGTACGGATCTTCGCCGAGGGCGCCCGGCGATTTCAGCACGTCCGACAGCTTGGCGCCGGTGGCGTACTTGCCCGCCAGCGCCGTGCCCCCCGACAACGTCGCCATGCTTTCGGTACCGCTCGCCGCCGGCTGCACGAACAGGATGTCGCTGTCGCCGATGGTCGATGCGCCGGGCTCGAGCGGCACCAGCCGATTGCTGCCATCGGCCGTGACGCGCAACACCGACAAGCGGTATTTGCCGCGTACTTCCAAGCCGCCCGCCAGCGCCAGAAGCTCGCGCGTGCTGATCGCCGTGCGTCCCGCCGCCAGTTCATAGATGCCGGGCCGGCGCACCCAGCCGACCACCGCCGCGGTCCGTCCCAGCGGCGGCACGACGACGCGGTCGCCATCGGTGAGCGCCATCGCCGAGGCGCGCGCCTCACCCGTCAGCACACTGTAGAGATCGACCGTATACGAACGACCTGCCCGCACGATCCGCACGCCGCGCAGCGAGCCGGATTTCTTGACACCGCCCGAAATCAGCACCGCGTCTACCGCGGTCGACAATCCCGTCAGCGTGCGCGTGCCCGGGCTGCCGACCTCGCCGGAGACCAGCACGCTGATCTGGCGCATGCGGCCGACACTGACGAAGCCCTCGGTGGAAACATAAGTGCGATGGATGGCGTTGACGACATCGCGGCGGAAATCGCCGAGCGTGCGCCCTGCCGCCGGCACCGGATTGACGCGCGGCAGCACCACGGTGCCATCGCGATCGACCGTGGTGCGGTATTCCGAATTCTCCTGACCGCGCAGCGTCACCACGATCTCGTCGCCGGGGCCGAGCACATAACGGTCCTGCGCCGCACCCATTTGCGGCAGGCTGATCGAACGGCCGACGCCAAGCTGGTCGTAGCCGATCTGGTTCAGCCGCACCCCGGCGCGATCCGACAGAATCTGTTCCAGCCGCGAGGTCGGCAGCCGCGGATTGGCGGGCGCGGTCGGCTCCAGCACGGTCTCGCGCGGGGTAACGAACGGAGCCTGCGAAGCGGCATTGCCGCGCAATTGCTGCAGTTGTTGCAACTGGTCTGGCGTCAATCCCGGAACGGGTTGGGAGGTCGTCTGAGCCGCCACCGCCGTGACCAGCAGCACGACAGCGGCGACGGCCGCGGCGAAGGCACGCCAACAGCGCCACGGATCGGCGTCAACGCGCATGCGATGTTCTCGGAATAATCAGCGTACCATACGTTTGGCCCGGCATCCGTCTGTAGCACGGGCAATCCGCCTTAGGAAGACGATCGCTTCCTTGGTTCCGCTGCGTTAGTCCGGATCACGCCACGTAACCGCCGTCGCGCAGGAAGGCGAGCACGCGCGTCGCTTCGTTGGCGGGATCGCCGGCCACCGTCTTCAACGTCAACTCCGGCTTTTCCGGGCGTTCGTAGGGGCTGTCGATGCCGGTGAAATTCTTGATCGCGCCCGCCATCGCCTTGGCGTAAAGCCCCTTGACGTCGCGTTCGATGCAGACTTCCAACGGTGTATCGACGAACACTTCCACGAACTCGCCCGCGCCCATCAATTCGCGCGCCATGCGGCGTTCGGATTTGAACGGCGAGATGAACGACACCAGCACGATCAATCCGGCATCGACGAACAGTTTCGCGGTTTCGGCGACGCGGCGGATGTTTTCGACGCGGTCCGCCTCGGTGAAACCGAGATCGCGGTTGAGGCCATGACGGACATTGTCGCCGTCGAGGATGTAGGTGTGCCGCCCCTCGGCATGAAGCTGGCGTTCCACCATGTTGGCGATGGTCGACTTGCCCGAGCCCGACAGGCCGGTGAACCACAGCACCACCGGCTTCTGATGCTTGAGACCGGAACGCGCGTCCTTGTTCACGTCGAGCGCCTGCCAATGCACGTTGGTGGCGCGCCACAGACCGAAATCGATCATGCCGGCGGCGACGGTCGCATTGGTGAAGCGGTCGATCAGGATGAAGCCGCCCATGTCGCGGCCCTTGGCATAGGGATCGAACGCCACCGGCTGGGTCAGCGAAATGTTGCAGACGGCGATTTCGTTCAGATGCAGCGTCTTCGCCGCCAGATGCTCCAGCGAGTTGACATCGATCTTGTGTTTCAGGTCGGTGATCTGGGCCGGAACCGTCGTGGTGCCGAGCTTGAGCAGATACTGGCGGCCGGGAAGCATCTCGGCTTCGCTCATCCAAATCAGGTGCGCCGCGAACTGGTCCGACACGTCGGCACGGTCCTTGACTGCCGACAGCACGTCGCCGCGCGACACGTCGACTTCATCGGCGAGGACCAGCGTCACCGCCTCGCCCGCCCGCGCCTCGTCGAGATCGCCGTCCATGGTGACGATGCGCGCAACAGTGGACGTCTGGCCCGACTTCGCCACCGCAACGCCGTCGCCTTTACGAATGCGGCCGGCGACGATGGTGCCGGAAAGGCCGCGAAAGTCGAGATTGGGACGATTGACCCATTGCACCGGCAGGCGGAACGGCGCATCGGCCAGCGCGGTATCGACATCGACGGTTTCGAGATGCGACAGCAACGCCGGACCGTCGTACCATGGCGTGTTGGCGCTGAGGGAAATCACGTTGTCGCCGAAACGCGCCGACATCGGGATCGCCACCAGCGACTGGAAACCGAGCGGCGCCGCGAATTTCTGGAACTCGGCGACGATGGCGTCGAACACGTCGTGGCGGTATTCCATCAAATCGATCTTGTTCACCGCCAAGACGATGTGGCGGATGCCCAAGAGCGAGCAGATGGTGGCGTGACGCCGCGTCTGCACCAGCACGCCCTTCCTCGCATCGATCAGGATCACGGCGAGATCGGAATTGGAGGCGCCGGTCGCCATGTTGCGGGTGTATTGCTCGTGACCGGGCGTGTCGGCAACGATGAACTTGCGCTTGTCGGTGGTGAAAAAGCGATAGGCGACGTCGATGGTGATGCCCTGCTCGCGCTCGGCTTCCAAGCCATCGACCAGCAGCGCGAAATCGATGTCGCCGCCGGTGGTGCCGTGCTGGCGCGAATCCTTTTCCAGCGTGGCGAGCTGGTCGTCGAACAACAGCTTGGTATCGTAGAGCAGCCGCCCGATCAGCGTCGATTTGCCATCATCCACCGAACCGCAGGTGAGGAAACGCAGGAACGACTTGCTTTCCTGCGACACGAGATAGTCGCGCAGCGACGGGGCCATCAGAAATACCCCTCTTTCTTCTTCTTCTCCATCGACGCCTTCTCGTCGGAATCGATCAGGCGGCCCTGGCGTTCGGAGGTGCGCGCGGTCAGCATTTCGGCGACGATGGCTTCGAGAGTATCGGCGCCGCTTTCGAACGCACCGGTCAAGGGATAGCAGCCCAGCGTGCGGAAACGCACCAAGCGGTCCTCCACCACTTCGCCATCGCGCAGCTTCATGCGCGCGTCATCGACCATGATGAGGGTGCCGTCGCGCGCCACCACCGGGCGATGCTTGGCGAAATAAAGCGGCACGATCGGGATATCTTCCACCATGATGTATTGCCAGATGTCGAGTTCGGTCCAGTTCGACAGCGGAAACACGCGGATGCTTTCGCCCTTGTTGACGCGGGTGTTGTAGGTGCGCCAAAGCTCGGGGCGCTGGTTCTTCGGGTCCCAGGCATGGCTCGCGGTGCGGAACGAAAAAATACGCTCCTTGGCGCGCGATTTTTCCTCATCGCGACGCGCCCCGCCGAACGCGGCATCGAAGCCGTAGTGGTCGAGCGCCTGCTTCAGGCCTTCGGTCTTCATCACCTGGGTATGCAGCGCCGAACCGGAATCGAACGGATTGATGCCGCGCGCGACGCCGTCCTGGTTGATGTGGACGATCAGCTCGAGCCCGAGGCGCTTGGCGGTCTCATCGCGAAACGCGATCATATCGCGGAACTTCCACGTCGTGTCGACGTGCATCAGCGGGAACGGCGGCTTCGAAGGATAGAACGCCTTCATCGCCAGGTGCAGCATCACCGACGAATCCTTGCCGATCGAATAGAGCATCACCGGATTGTCGCAGGTCGCCGCGACCTCGCGCAGGATGTGGATGCTCTCGGCTTCCAGACGCTTCAGGTGCGAAACTACAGGTGAACTGGTGGACAAATCAGGGACCCCCGGCTATTTTCCGTGAAATAGGCCAGTTGGTACCAAAATTCAAGCGCTTCAAA
>NZ_JBWZET010000229.1:0-4622 GCF_056722145.1 Rhizomicrobium sp.
CGTAATCGCCGATGGTTTCGCTATGGGCGACGCCGGCCTTCAGGGTGCCGAGGGCGTCGAGTTCGAGCGCCAGATCGCAGCCCAGCACCTCGCGTACGGATTCGCCGATGCGCAGCTTGCCGAGATCCTGGAGATTCGGCAGCCCGCCGAGGAACAGCACCCGCTTGATCAGCCGGTCGGCGTGCTTCATCTCGTCGACCGATTCTTCGTATTCCTTATTGGCGAGGATCGAGACGCCCCAATCGGCCAGCATCCGCGAATGCAGGAAGTACTGGTTGATTGCGGTCAGTTCGTTCTTGAGCGCCACATTGAGCAGGCGGACGACTTCGCTGTCGCCGGGCAGCGAGGCGGTGGGCGAGGGGCCTATTCCGCCGCTTCCAGCGCTCGCACCGCCGGCTCCGGTTGGCTGTCCAGCAGTGCTTCGATCGTTTCCTGACATCGTCCGCAGTTCCTTTGAACCCCGCAAAAGGCATAGACATCGTCCGCCGACCGGGCGCCATCAGCGATGGCTTTGGTCACGCGGGCTTCGCTCAACCTATTGCAAATGCAGACGATCATCCAGGTACCCGACTTTGACGCTAGGGCAAGGCGAGGGGCGCCTTCACGGTCCCTTAAATCGGGTAGTTGCGAACGAGTGTCAATAACGGAAAGTGCGGATGGGCCGGATCACTCGGCCGCTTCGAGGCTGGGGCCGTTGAGGGCGCGCTCGATCGCCTGGGCAATGCGGACGGAGCAGGCGGAGCAGCCGCGCTTGAGGCGGTAGCGGCGGAAGACGTCGGCCTGGTTGCGCGCGCCATCGGCGACCGCCGCAGCGATCATGGTATCCGTCAGCCGATTGCAGATGCAGACAACCATCCGATTCCAGCCGTCCTTTGTCGGCCCTCGCTCTATACGGACCATATGCAAAGATAGTGTTGCCGTTTTGATGGCGGACCGGCGACGAAGAAAAGGCGCTTTGTCGTCGCGCGCTTGCATTGTCACATCGTCCAGCGCCGATTCAGGGACGACGTCGATGATGAGAAGGCGATGCAGAATCAGTTTTGATATTAGGGAAGGGCGATGCTCGCGCGCGCGATAAGGTTCGCGATGGGTTATTAACCCGTTGTTAACCCGTAATTTTCTTGCAAAGCCTCACTTCCGCCCTATCGCTCGGCGCCGCGAATGCCTGGGGAATGGTCGTGCACGCGAGGCGGGCAGGGCTCACAGGCGGGTTGTTGGTGCGAAAACGTCTGACCGACATGTCGCGCAAGCTCCCGGATTGTCGTCAATTTTCGCTGCTTGACGCTTCGGGAATCGCACCCTATAAGGCCCCACCTCTCAGGGCAGGTCGTCCCCCGCGGAAACACTGTTGGAGAGCCAGTTTATAGCGTTGAACCGCGCGACCAAGGGCTTAGCCCGGCGTCCTCCGCGATCTGACCGAGGCAGGAAGTCCCTGCACTCGGTGTTTTGTTTCTTGCCGTGCGCATGGTGCGTCCGGTCGTAGGTCAAGGCCCGTGTGCTCCGGCACACTAAAGAGTGAAACAGGAATGCCGACGATCAATCAGCTGATCCGCAAGCCTCGCGGTAGCAAGCCCCGGCGCAATAAGGTGCCGGCGCTGCAGAATTGCCCGCAGAAGCGCGCCGTATGCACCCGCGTTTACACGACGACCCCGAAGAAGCCGAACTCCGCTCTCCGTAAGGTGGCGAAGGTTCGCCTGACCAACGGCTACGAAGCGCTCACCTATATTCCGGGCGAAGGCCATAACCTGCAGGAGCACTCGGTGGTGCTGATCCGCGGCGGCCGCGTCAAGGACTTGCCGGGCGTTCGCTACCACATCATCCGCGGCTTGCTCGACACCCAGGGCGTCAAGGACCGCAAGCAACGCCGTTCGCTCTACGGCGCCAAGCGTCCGAAGTAATCGAGGAGATTTAGAATGGCTCGCCGCCGCCGCGCAGACCGCCGCGAAATCAATCCGGACGCCAAGTTTGGCGATCTGGTCGTTGCCAAGTTCATGAACAGCCTGATGTACGACGGCAAGAAGTCCGCCGCTGAAGGCATCATGTATGGTGCGTTCGACGTCATCGCCCAGAAGACCAAGCAGGACCCGCTGGCGGTGTTCCACGAAGCGCTGCGCAACGTTGCGCCGGCTTTGGAAGTGCGTTCGCGTCGCGTCGGCGGCGCCACCTATCAGGTGCCGGTGGAAGTCCGCCAGGACCGTTCGCGCGCGCTCGCCATCCGCTGGATCATTACCGCCTCGCGGGCTCGCAATGAGACCACGATGACGGGCCGCCTCTCGGGCGAAATCCTCGATGCCGCGTCCAACCGCGGCAATGCCGTCAAGAAGCGTGAAGACACGCACAAGATGGCGGATGCGAACCGAGCCTTCTCGCATTATCGCTGGTAAATAAAGGACCGTACCGTGCCCCGAACGACCCCGCTCGAAAAGTATCGCAACATCGGTATTGCCGCGCACATCGATGCCGGCAAGACGACGACGACCGAGCGCATCCTCTATTACACGGGTAAGTCCCATAAGATCGGCGAAGTCCACGACGGCGCCGCGACCATGGACTTCATGGAGCAGGAGCAGGAGCGCGGCATTACCATCACGTCGGCCGCGACGACCGCTTTCTGGCGCGACCACCGCATCAACATCATCGACACCCCCGGCCACGTCGACTTCACCATCGAGGTGGAACGTTCGATGCGCGTGCTGGACGGCGCGGTGGCTGTGTTCGATGCCGTCGCCGGTGTTGAGCCGCAGTCCGAGACGGTGTGGCGCCAGGCCGACAAGTATCACGTTCCGCGCATCTGCTTCGTCAACAAGATGGACCGCATGGGCGCCGATTTCGGCCGCTGCGTCCAGATGATGGTTGACCGGCTCGGCGCGCGTCCGCTGGTGCTGACGTGGCCGATCGGCTCCGAAGCCGACTTCAAGGGCATCGTCGATATCATTCGCATGCGCGGCTTCGTCTGGCATGAAGAGCAGCTCGGCGCCCAGTACGACGAAATCGACATTCCCGAGGCCCTCAAAGCCAAGTGCGAAGAGCTGCATACCCAGCTCGTCGAAATGGCGGTCGAGGAAGACGAGGCGCTGCTCGAGGCCTATCTCGAAGGCACCCTGCCGAGCGAAGAAGATCTGGTGCGCTGCATCCGCAAGGGTGCCATCGGCTTCAAGTTCGTGCCGGTGATGTGCGGCTCGGCGTTCAAGAACAAGGGCGTGCAGCCGTTGCTCGACGCCGTCGTCGACTTCCTGCCGTCGCCGCTCGACATTCCGGCGGTGAAGGGCCACGTTCCGCATAAGGACGATCTTGAAGTCGAGCGTCCGGCCGACGACAAGGCGCCGTTCGCGGGCCTCGCGTTCAAGATCATGGACGACCCCTTCGTCGGGTCGATCACCTTCGTCCGCGTCTATTCGGGTTCGGTGACCTCGGGCACGTCGGTGCTCAATTCGGTCAAGGACAAGAACGAACGCGTCGGCCGCATGCTGCTGATGCATGCGAACAGCCGCGAAGACATCAAGGAAGCCAACGCAGGCGACATCGTTGCCTTCGCCGGCCTCAAGCTGACGACCACGGGCGAAACGCTCTGCGATCCCAACAATGCGGTGATCCTCGAGCGCATGGAATTCCCCGATCCGGTGATCGAGCTTGCGATCGAGCCGAAGACCAAAGCCGACCAGGAAAAGATGGGCATGGCGCTTCAGCGTCTGGCTCAGGAAGATCCGTCGTTCCGCGTCTCGACCGACCAGGAGTCCGGCCAGACCATCCTCAAGGGCATGGGCGAACTGCACCTCGACATCAAGGTCGACATCCTCAAGCGCACCTACAAGGTGGAAGCCAACGTCGGCGCGCCGCAGGTGGCGTATCGCGAGACGCTGTCGAAGCCGCTGACCATCGACTACACCCACAAGAAACAGACCGGCGGTTCGGGCCAGTTCGCCCGCGTCAAGATCGAATACGAACCGCTGCCCGCGGGCTCGGGCTTCGTGTTCGAAAACAAGGTCGTCGGCGGTTCGATCCCGAAGGAATTCATCCCGTCGGTCGAAAAGGGCATCAAGGCGCAGAAGGAAAGCGGCATTCTCGCCGGCTTCCCGGTGATCGACTTCAAGGCGACGCTGGTTGACGGCGCCTATCACGAAGTCGACTCGAATGCGCTCACCTTCGACATCGCCGCCCGCGCTTCGTTCCGCGAGCTGGCCGAGAAGAAGGCGGCCAAGCTGCTCGAGCCGATCATGAAGGTGGAAGTCGTGACGCCGGAGGAATTCCTCGGCGGCGTGATCGGCGACCTCAATTCCCGTCGCGGTCAGGTGCACGGCACCGATACCCGCGGCAACGCGCAGGTCGTGACCGCGATGGTCCCGCTTGCGAACATGTTCGGCTACATCAACACGCTGCGGTCCATGTCACAGGGCCGGGCGCAGTACACGATGCAGTTCGATCATTATGAGACCGTGCCGCAGGCAATCGCGGACGCGCTGAAACCCAAGTAAACCGCCCACAGGAGATAGCAATTATGGCGAAGGCCAAATTTGAGCGGAATAAGCCGCACTGCAACATCGGGACGATCGGCCATGTCGACCATGGCAAGACGTCGTTGACGGCTGCGATTACGAAGATCCTGGCGGAGACGGGCGGGGCGA
>NZ_JBWZET010000230.1:0-10339 GCF_056722145.1 Rhizomicrobium sp.
TTCAGACGAGATCACGTCGTTCATCTTTCCTCCCCCGCGCCGACAGATCCTTTCACGCCGCACCGCCGGCAAAAAAGCGGGGGAGGTGTCGCGTAGCGACGGAGGGGGGACCGATCCGGCGCTAAAATATTCCCCCCTCCGGCCCTGATGGGCCACCTCCCCCGCTGTTTCGGCGGCGTGCCAGTGTCATGATTTGAGCATCGCGGGGGAGGAAAGAATGATCTCGCTTGAACGTCCGCCGCTCTAAGCCATGCAGATTCAACAGGAATTTATCTCATTATTCCTTATACTACATAGAATAAGTGGTGATTATCCAGGTTGCCGCAGCAGATACTATATTGACTAGGTAGACATTACAGATATTGTAGTTGTTGTTCCGGCCGGACCGGGGAATTCTGCGATGGGGTTACGATGCACACAAAACAATTCGCTGCCGCACTTCTTGCCGGTGCCTCGCTGTTGGCGCTTTCTGGAACGGCGATGGCCGCCAAGAGTGCCTCCGACGCCACCTCGGCCCCGCCGCCGGCGACGTCCGCCACCGACGAGCGCATCCGGGGTCTGGAACAGCAAATCCAGGCGCTATCGGATCAAGTCGTCGATCTCAAGCGCTCCACCGGCGATCAGTACACCGATATCCAGAACCAGCAGAACGATCAGGTCAAGGTCGGCATCACCAACGGCCGGCCGACGATCTCCTCTGCCGACGGCAAGTTCACCGCCGCCATCCGCACTCTGGTGCAGTTCGATTGGGCCTATTATTCGCAAGGTGCCGGCGCCCAGACGCTGCCTGCCGCCTATGGCCCCGATCTGTCCAGCGGCGCCAACTTCCGTCGCGTCTACCTCGGCCTGCAGGGCAAGCTGTTCGGCGACTGGTCGTACAACCTCAATTTCGATTTCGGCGGCTCGGGCGGCACCGAAACGCCCGGCCACATCCAGTCGGTCTATCTCGAATATGACGGACTGGCGCCGTGGGCGTTCCGCGTCGGCGCCTATCCGCCGCCCGCCAACATCGAAGACGGCACCGCCTCGGGCGAGACCATCTTCCTCGAACGCAACTCACCTTCAAACCTGCAGCGCGGGCTCGCCGGCGGCGACGGACGCGATGCGATCTCGATCCTCTACACCGGCGAGCGCCTCTACGGCGCCCTCTCCTACACCGGCGGCAAAGTGCAGGACGCCGCCGTATTCGACGAACAGCAGGCTGCGCTCGGACGCGTCAGCTACCTGGTGTGGTCGGAGTCCGATGCGCACCTTCTTCTCGGCGCCAACGGCACCCATATCTTCAAGCTGCCCGACGCGGTCGCGGCCGGTGCGGCGACGCTGGCCACCACCCCCGGCGGCACCGCACTGAATTCGATCACACTGTCCGATCCGCCGGAACTGACCGTCGATTCGAACGGTATCAAGCTTGCCAACACCGGCGTACTGCCCGCCAACCATCTGACCCAATGGGGTCTGGAAGCGGCCGGCAATGTTCAGAATTTCTATGCCCAAGCCGGCTATTACGGCTTCGGCGTCGACCGCGCCAAAGTCGCCTACAAGACCTACACCAGCGCGACGACCAGCGGCACGACCATCTTCCAGCCGTCGAACAATTATTTCAGCGGCTGGTATGTGCAAGGCGCCTGGACCATCACCGGCGAACCGCGCACCTACAATGCCGCCAACGGCGCCTTCTCAGTTCCGAAACCGACCACGTCGGTGGGACATGGCGGCTGGGGCGCCTGGGAACTGGCGGCGCGCTACAGCGATCTCAATCTCAACAGTCACACGCTTGATACATCGGCCGTGATCACCAACTGGACCGGACCGGCGACGCAGACCTATACTTTCACCAATACGGTTCGCGGCGGCGATCAGCGGATCGTGACGGTCGGACTCAATTGGTACGTCAGCACAGCCATCCGGTTTGCCTTTGATTATCAATGGATCGACGTGAAGCGCCTGCAGGCACCTTCAAGCGTTACCGTGAGTTCAGGAACGCCAACACTGCCCACCCTCTGGGGTGGACAGGATTTTCAGACCCTCGCCCTTCGCGCCCAGTTCGCGCTGTGATCGGGAGCCAGCCATGAAAAAACTTCTCCTCGCCTTGTTTGCCGCCGCCACGGTCTCCGCCGCCAATGCCGCGGACCTGTCGCTGCTCAACGTGTCCTACGATCCGACCCGCGAACTCTATCGCGACATCAACACCGCCTTTGCCGCGCAGTGGAAAGCCTCCACCGGCCAGACTCTCACCATCAAGCAAAGTCACGGCGGCTCCGGCGCCCAGGCGCGCGCGGTGATCGACGGACTTGACGCCGACGTGGTCACGCTGGCGCTCGCTTACGATATCGACGCCATCGCCCAGAAGGGCCATCTGTTGCCCGGCGACTGGCAGAAGCGGCTGGCGCACAATTCGACTCCGTACACCTCGACCATCGTGTTCCTGGTGCGCAAGGGTAATCCATGGAAAATCCACGATTGGTCGGACCTGGTGAAGCCGGGCATCCAGGTGATCACGCCCAATCCCAAAACCAGCGGCGGCGCGCGCTGGGCCTACCTCGCAGCCTGGGCCTATGCCTTGAAGCAGCCGGGCGGCAATCCCGACAAGGCGCGTGCGTTTGTTCAGGCCCTCTACAAGCATGTTCCGGTGCTCGATACCGGCGCCCGCGGCTCGACCACGACCTTCGTTCAGCGCGGCATCGGCGACGTGCTGCTCGATTGGGAAAACGAAGCCCAGCTCGCGCTCAAGGAATACGGCGGCGACAAGTTCGAGGTGGTCTATCCCAAAGTTTCGATCCTCGCCGAGCCGCCGGTCGCGCTGGTGGACAAAAACGTCGACCGCCACGGCACGCGCAAGGTGGCCGAAGCCTATCTGCAGTTCCTCTACACCCGTCAGGGGCAGGAAATCGAAGCACGCAACTTCTATCGCCCGCGCGATCCCGAAGTGGCCAAGGCCTTTGCCCGCAATTTCCCGGCGATGACGCTCTACACCATCGACGACGTCTTCGGCGGCTGGACCAAGGCCCAAGCGACCCACTTCGGCGACGGCGGCGTGTTCGACCAGATCTACAAGCCGGGCCGATGAGCGCTTACGGAACATTCGTCCCACGCTTGCGCAACCCGAGTGCTCTGCCTGGTTTCGGGCTGAGCCTCGGGTTCACGGTGTTCTATCTTTCCGTCATCGTGCTGATCCCGATCGCGGCGCTGATCATCCGGCCGTGGGAAATCGGTTTTACCGGGTTCTGGAACACCATCATGGACCCGCGCGTGCTGGCGGCGCTGCGGCTGTCGTTCGGCGGCGCGGCGATCGGCGCGGCGATCAATGCGGTGGCCGGGCCAATCGTCGCCTGGGTACTGGTGCGCTATAATTTTCCCGGCAAGCGCTTGCTCGACGCGCTGATCGACCTGCCGTTCGCGCTGCCGACGGCGGTGGCGGGCATCGCGCTGTCGACGCTCTATTCGACCCAGGGCTGGTTCGGCGAGCCGTTGTCGCATCTCGGCATCCGCGTCGCCTATACCCCGCTCGGCGTCATCGTGGCGCTGACCTTCATCGGCCTTCCGTTCGTGGTGCGTACGATTCAGCCGGTACTCGCCGATCTGTCGCGCGAACCCGAGGAAGCCGCCGCCACCCTCGGCGCCAGCCGGCTGCAAACCATTTTCCGCGTCGTGCTGCCATCGCTGATGCCGGCACTGCTGACCGGCGCAACGCTGGCCTTCGCCCGCGCCGTCGGCGAATACGGCTCGGTCATCTTCATCGCCGGCAACATCCCCGCGGTGTCGGAAATCGCGCCCTTGATGATCATCATCAAGCTCGAGCAATACGATTACGCCGGCGCCGCCGCCATTGGCGTCGTCATGCTGGCGGCCTCGTTTCTGCTGATCCTGGCGCTCAACCTGTTGCAGAACTGGATCGGGGAGCGGCAATGAAGCGGAACCGCTATCCGACCCAGGACAATCCGCTGACGCGGCTGTTGCTGTCGCTGTTTGCGGTGGCGTTCGTCGGCGCCTTCCTGGTGGTGCCGCTGGTGACGGTGTTTTCGCAAGCCCTGATGAAAGGATTGGCGGCCGCGCTCGAAGGTTTTCAAGACCCCGACACCATGGCCTCGGTGCGCCTGACGCTGATCACCGCCGCCATCGCGGTGCCGCTCAACGCCGTGTTCGGCATCGCCGCGTCGTGGGCCATCGCCAAATTTGATTTCCGCGGCCGGCAGTTCCTGACGACGCTGATCGATTTGCCGTTCTCGATCTCCCCAGTAGTTTCCGGCCTGATTTACGTGCTGATCTTCGGGCTGCAGGGCTGGTTCGGGGACTCCCTGCGCGATGCCAACATCAAGATCGTGTTCGCCCTGCCCGGCATCGTGCTGGCGACCATGTTCGTCACCTTCCCATTCGTGGCGCGCGAACTGATCCCGTTGATGACCGATCAGGGGCGCGACGAGGAAGAAGCTGCCGCCACCCTCGGCGCCTCGGGCCTGCAGACCTTCCTGCGCGTGACCTTGCCCAACATCAAATGGGGCCTCTTGTACGGCGTTCTGCTTTGCAATGCGCGCGCGATGGGCGAATTCGGCGCGGTATCGGTGGTGTCGGGCCATATCCGCGGCGCCACCAACACCATGCCGCTGCATGTCGAAGTTCTCTACAACGATTACCATATTGCCGGCGCGTTTGCGGTTGCATCGCTGCTGGCCTTGCTGGCGATCGTGACCCTGGTCCTCAAATCGGCTCTGGAGTGGCGCTACGCGGACGAAATCGCCGCCACCCATCGCCATTAACGGTGTAACGCATGTCTCTCGTCGTCGACTCCATCGTCAAGCGGTTCCAGCGTTTCCCGGCGCTGAACGGCGTCAGCTTGACGGCTCCGCAAGGCGCCTTCCTGGCGCTGCTCGGTCCCTCTGGTTCGGGCAAGACGACGCTGTTGCGCATTCTCGGCGGCTTGGAATTTCCCGACTCCGGCACCGTGCGCTTCGCCGATCTCAACTGGCTCGACGTACCCGCGCGCGACCGCCGCGCCGGCTTCGTGTTCCAGCAATACGCCCTCTTCCGCCACATGACGGTGGAAAAGAACATCGCCTTCGGCCTGACGGTGCGCACGCGCAAGGAACGCCCATCGAAAGCGGAAATCGCGCGACGGGTGGAGGAACTGCTGGCGCTGGTGCAGTTGGAAGGCTACGGCAAGCGCTATCCGAGCCAGCTCTCCGGCGGCCAGACGCAGCGCGTGGCGCTCGCCCGGGCGCTGGCCATCGAACCGCGCATGTTGCTGCTCGACGAGCCGTTCGGCGCCCTCGACGCCAAGGTGCGCAAGGATCTGCGCGGCTGGCTGCGCGCCATCCATGAGCGCATGGGCATCACCACCGTGTTCGTCACCCACGACCAGGAGGAAGCCTTCGCACTCGCCGATCTGGTGGCGGTGATGAATGCCGGCCGCATCGAGCAATACGGCACGCCACAAGACGTCCGCCGCGCCCCGAAGACGCCGTTCGTCGCCGATTTTCTCGAGATCGGAACGGGGATTTAGAACCACACGCATTCTGGCGAGGGTTCCCCCATTCCTCTGCCGCGATGCCCAGAATGCGACAGTGGCATGCTGTAAAAAAGAAGGGGGCTCACTCGGCACAGCCGCCGACCGCAACGATCAGCTTGGCGCTCACACGCGCAAAATCCGCCCCACCGCAACAGGCCGTGCAGGGCCCCCTTCGTCATCCTTCGCCTTCGGCTTCGGACGCCACTTCCCCCACTTCGCGTTTCCGACGTGCTCCGCCCGACGGAACCGCTCGCGGGGGCAGTAAACATGCCCGTTACCGCCGTCTCGCTTCGCGATCCACCTCCGCCGCTTTTTCCGGTCAGAAGGTCGGCCAATTGAGGGGGAGGAAAGAGGGAAAGACCGTTACAACCACTCTAATCCGCCTTGGGCACTTCGCCGGTGTCGAGGCGGGTGATGCAAAGGTGGGCGTGGACGCGCTCGAGGCTTTTCAGCATGTGGCCGGCATCCTCGACGCTGAGCGTCGGGCCACCGGGACACACCAGCCGCATGGCGCGCAAGTGCACCTGCACCGGCGCCGCCTTGTCGATATTTTTTTCGATCATGCCGAGCGCGAGATCGCAGAACCGCTTCACCACGTCGTCGAGCAGGCCAAAGCCGAATGTTCCCGACAAAGTGAGCAACTGGCCGGCGCGGCGCAGCATGGCGTCGAGTTCGTCCTTGCTGATGTGCTTGCGGCCGGAAGCCGCCAGAATGGCTTCCAGCGCAGCGATCTCGAGCGGAATGGCGGCGACGAATTCGTTGCGCAAGGTCTCGACGTTCGAACCCGCCGTCGCCAGCGCCTCCTCGCGCGACACCCCGCCCGGCGCATACAGCAACTGGCGCAGGCGGTTCTTGACCGGGATGATCTTGACGATTCCCATCAGCGGACCGCCTCGCCCGCGGCGGGATGATCCGGATACTGATCGTTCGCCAGGTCGTCAGGCGGATGGTCGGACAGGCGGCGGCTGAATCCCGGCGACGGATCGTCGTATTTGAACCGCCGGCACGGCCCGGCATAGGCGTCGGCATCGATGAACGGCCGATCGGTCTTCGCCGCCCAGGCGAGGTGATCGTAGAGCACCGCCGGCGACACCGGCTTGCGCACCACGCTGTTGACCCCGGAATCGCGCGCCACCGTCACGCGCGCATAGAAGGTGTAGCCGGTCAGCACCACGATCGGGATGTAGCGCAGCTCGTTCTTCGAGCTATGGCGAATCCAGGTGATGAAATCGCCCAGCGTGCTGTCGGCAAGGTTGGTCTCGGTGATCAACAGATGAAAGCCGCCGCCGCTGAGTAGTTTCTTGGCCTCCTCCACCGTGCCGACCACGCTGTGATGGCTGAGACCGAAGCCGCGCAGGATCTGGCCGATGATGCCGGTGGAATAGCGGTCCGCGTCGACGACGAGCGCCGTAATCTGGGAGAAATTGAGCTTTTCTTCCACGTCCGTACTGTTCCACGCCCTGCCCTGTAAGCTTGGCGATATTTGCTTAAGCCTTGGTTGCGGCGATTGGCTAATACAGGCCGCAGGGTGGTGATTTTTGAAGTGCAACTGCGACTTTATCGCAGGTCCGTACACCTATTGCCACCCGCGAGCTGACAAATGGTGGCGTCTTCCCTGCTGTGCGCTAATATCAATTCAATTTGAAAGTGAACCGGGTCGGCAACTCCATGGCACCGCGAAACCAGCGCAATACGCGACCGGCGCTCTGGCCGGAATGCCGTGGCGCGATGGCGGCCCTGATCCGCACCAACCAATGGCGCGTCAGCCCGCTCGGCGCCATCGAGACTTGGCCCCAGGCGCTGAAAACTGCCGTGGAAATCATGCTCCACAGCCGCCAGCCTGCCTATGTCTGCTGGGGCCGGGCCCTGACGACCCTCTATAACGATGCCGCCATCGGCCTGATCGGCCCCCGCCATCCGCGCACGCTCGGCCGGCCTTATGCCGAGGTCTTTCCCGACAGCTGGGACGACATCAAGCCGGTGATCGAGGCCGCCTTCGCCGGCGAGGCGCAGCACGTCGTCGGCCAGCGCATCAGCCGCGGCGACCATCCGGCGAGCTGGTACACCTACACCTGGACCCCGCTCGACGACGGCAGCGGCAAGATCGCCGGGCTCTATTGCGTCGCGACCGAGACCTCACTCACCATCGGCGACGAACAGCTTCGCACCGTGCTCGAAAATGCCCGCGACGCCGTCAGCATGCTCGACCTTGCCAGCGGCCGTTATGTATTCATCAGCCCGTCGCATGTCGCCCTTACCGGATTTTCCGAAGACGAACTGAAGGCGTTCACGCCGGCCGAAATTCTCGCGCGCCTGCACCCCGACGATGTCCCGCGCCTGCGCCATCCAAAGGTGGGCGACAGCGACGCCTTCGAAGGCAACATCGAATACCGCTGGATGGTGAAGAGCGGCGACTACCGCTGGTTCTCGGTCAGCCGCAAGCTGGTGCGCGACGACGGCGGCCGGCCAATCGCGCTGGTCAACGTCAATCGCGACGTCACCGATCGCAAGCGTGCCGAACTCGAAGTGCTGGCGAGCCGGGCCACCCTCGATGCTGCGCTGTCGAGCATGACCGATGCGGTCTACATCACCGACGCCGATGGGCGCTTCCTGCAGATGAACCAAAGCTTTGCCGCCTTCCACCGCTATAAGAACGTCGAAGAGTGCGCCGCCACCTTTGCCGATTTCGTCCGCGACTTCGACGTCTACTTCCCCGATTGCCGTCCCGCCACACCCGACGACCGCCCGGTGGCGCGCGCCCTGCACGGCGAATCCGCGGTCGGCGTCGAATACAGCCTGGTACGCAAGGCCACCGGCGAAGCCTGGATCGGCAGCTACAGCTTCGGCCCGATCCGCAACGCCGCCGGCACCATAACCGGCGCCGTCATCACCGCTCGCGACGTCACCGAGCAGCGCGCCGAAGAGCTGCGCGTGCAGTCGCTGAAGGAGCAACTGATGCATGTCGGCCGTGTCAGCGAGCTGTCGCAGGTCTCCGCCGGCATCGCCCACGAACTCAACCAGCCGCTGACCGCGATGCTGAACTACTCCACCACCGCCAGACGATTGATCGCGAAAAACGATGTCGCCTCGATCGAAGCGGCGGCGCTCGCCATCGCGCGGGCGGGCGAACAGGCGGTGCGGGCCGGCGAGATCATCCGGCGGATGCGCGATTTCGTCGAGAAGCGCGACACCAACCGCGCGCCCGACGACATCAATGCCATCGTCACCGAGGCCGCCGAACTCGGCTTGATCGGCGCCAAAGCGGAAGGCGTCGACACCGTGTTCGAGCTTGCGCCGGATCTGCCGGCGGTCGTCGCCGATCGCGTCCAAATCGAACAGGTGCTGGTCAATCTGATGCACAACGCCATTGATGCCATGGCCGACTGCAAGGCAAGGCGCCTGGTGCTGTCGACCCGTCGCGCCGGCCGCGCCGTTGAAGTGACTGTCAGCGACACCGGCAGCGGCATTCCCGGCGAGCTTGAGGAAAAACTGTTCCAGCCCTTCGTCACCACCAAGCCGACCGGCATGGGCATCGGGCTCGCCATCAGCCGGCAGATCATCGAAGCCCACGCCGGCGATATCACCGCGCGCTCCAACGACGGCACCACCGTGTTCCGATTCACGCTGCCGTTGGCTTAGAGCCTGCACAAGCTGCCGCTGCGGTATGTTTTGCGGCACCTACAGTTGTTGTCAATCCTGCGAAACGACCGGAAGAAAGTTGCCGGCCGGCCCATGCCCCCGACAGAGGTGCACAAAACGCAATCGCCCCGTCGCGCCCGCCGCATCATGTGGTATTCGTGGAGCATCATTCCACGGGAGCCGTTCCTTGCGCCGACCGCTCAGCTTTCGCGTGCCCCAGCCCAAACTCCGCCCGGGCGACAAGCCCGATTTCTCCGCCCTCGCCATTCCGCCCGCCGGCGCCCTCGATCGCCCAGCAGTGGAAACCGCAGCGCGCGACCTTGCCCCCTTGGCCTACGGCTTGATCCGGGTGCTGAACGATGAGCACAAGGCGGTCGGCGCCTGGAACCCGCGGCTCGATCCGGCCGTGCTGATAACGGGCCTCCGCGACATGGTGCTGACGCGCGCCTATGACGACCGCATGGTCCGCATCCAGCGCCAGGGCAAGATCTCGTTCTACGTCAAATCGACCGGCGAGGAAGCGGTCAACGTCGCCGTCGCGCACGCGCTCGACCACGACGACATGTGCTTCCCCGCCTATCGCCAGCAAGGCTTTCTCATCGCCCGCGGCTATCCGCTGACGACGATGATGTGCCAGTGCTACTCCAACGCCAAGGACCCGCTGAAGGGCCGCCAGCTGCCGATCATGTATTCGAGCCGCGAATTCGGCTTCTTCACGATCTCCGGCAATGTCGGCACCCAGTTCCCGCAAGCCGTCGGCTGGGCGCTGGCCTCGGCCTACAAGGGCGACACCCGCATTGCGGTCAGCTACATCGGCGAAGGCACAACGGCGGAAGGCGATTTCCATCACGCACTCAATTTCGCCGCCGTCTATCGCGCCCCCGTGATCCTCAACGTCGTCAACAATCAGTGGGCGATCTCCTCCTACAGCGGCATCGCCGGCGGCGACGAAACCACGTTTGCCTCGCGCGCCATCGGCTATGGATTGCCGGGGCTTCGCGTCGACGGCAACGATTTCCTCGCAGTCTATGCGGCGGCGGCGTGGGCGGCGGAGCGGGCGCGCGCCAATCTCGGCGCCACGCTGATCGAGTTCTTCACCTACCGCGCCGAAGGCCATTCCACCAGCGACGATCCGAGCCGCTATCGTCCCTCCGACGAATGGCGCGCCTGGCCGCTGGGCGATCCCATCGAGCGGCT
>NZ_JBWZET010000231.1:0-14561 GCF_056722145.1 Rhizomicrobium sp.
CCCCACGGTCTATGTGCGCGTGAAGAGATCACCTCGCCCGCGGGGGCAGTAAAAGGAGGACGCGGGGGCAGAAAGGGCATAATTCTGCCCCCGCGAGCGTTTTCGGCGTGCACAGCACCGCGAAAAGGCGAAGTGGGGGAAGTGGCGCGAAGCGCCGAAGGGGGCACTTCCTGGCCTATTGCGAAACCAAGACGCCCGGCCGCGCGCGGGAAATGCGCAAAGCGATGACCAATGCCGACCGCATCATCGTGCTGCAACAGGGCCGCATATCGGAAATCGGTTCGCATGCGGAGTTGTTGAAGCAGCGCGGCTATTATGCTGCGCTGGTGCGCCGGCAGAGCTTGGGCCTGATCGCCAACGACGCGGCGTGAGGGGGAGCCCCCTTCGTCGCTACGCGACACTTCCCCCACGGTCTATGTGCGCGTGAAGAGATCACCTCGCCCGCGGGGGCAGTAAAAGGAGGACGCGGGGGCAGAAAGGGTTATTTCTTTGCTTTCGCCATGCCCCAGAAGCCGGCGAGGATGTAGGAGAGGCCGAAGAAGTCGAGGAAGAAGTCCGCCACGCCGACGATGGCGCGCACGATCGGGGCGGCGGCGGTGAGCAGCCAGATGTCGGCGAGCAGGACGGCGACGCCCGCCGCCACCAGCGCTACGCCAAACGTGATGGTGTTGTGGTAGACCCGGCGGCTGTAGACTCGCATCGATCGCATCACACGCTCCTCACGGCGGCGTGATCGCCGCGAATTCCTGGTACAATTGGGCCACTCGTACAAGCGCGCGGCTGCGGATATGGTCCGGCCCCGTCGCCGCTTCACGGATTAGCACATGTCCCGCCTTTCGCGCATCGCCGCCGCCCTGCTTTTGGGCGCCGCCGCCCTCAGCTTTGCCGCCCCCGCCGCCCCCTTCACCGCCAAGCTGATGGCCAGCATGGACCGGCTCGACGATCCGCATGTGTCGCCGGACGGGCGCTATGCCCTCTATGACCTGCGCACGGTCGACTATGACGCGAACAAGTCGAGCCACTCGCTTTGGGTGGTGGATCTCAAGACCCACGCCTCGCGCCGCCTTAAAGCATCGGACGGCGGCGCTTCCAACGGCCGCTGGGCGCCGGACGGTTCCATTTATTTCCTCTCGGGGCGGGCCGGCGGCGTCGATCAGGTGTTTCGCACCGATCTGAAGGGCGAGAGCGCGACCCAGGTCACCCATACCGGTCTCGACGTCGGCACCTTCCGCCTGACGCCGGACGGCAAGACGCTGGTGATCGCGCAAGCGGTGTTCCCCGATTGCCCCGACCTCGCCTGCACCGTGGCGCGCAAAAAGGCCATGGCCGACGCCAAGACCAGCGGCCGGGTCTACGACCACCTTTTCATCCGCCATTGGGACGAATGGGCCGACGGCACCCAAAACCATCTCTTCGCGGTGGCGCTGAACGCAGCCGCTGCTCCCGTCGCGCTGATGCCCCACTTCGACGGCGACGCGCCGACCAAGCCGTTCGGCGGCGATGGCGACTTCACGATTTCGCCCGATGGAAAAACGCTGGTGTTCTCGGCCCGCGTCGCCGGCACCACCGAGCCGTGGAGCACCAATTTCGACCTGTTCGCGGTGCCGCTGGACGGCTCCAAGGCGCCCGAAAACCTCACCGCCGCCAACAAGGCCTGGGACGCCGCGCCGGCGTTCTCGCCCGACGGCAAATGGCTGGCCTACACCGCCATGAAGCGCCCCGGCTTCGAAGCCGACCGCTTCGCCGTGATGCTGCGCAATGTGGCGACCGGCGAGACCCGCGAAGTCGCCCCCGCCTGGGACCGCTCGGCCGATGCGCCGGTGTGGTCGCGCGACGGCAAGCGGCTGCTGGTGACCAGCGACGATCTCGGCCAGCACCGCGTGTTCGCGATCGATCCGGCCTCGGGCAAGGTCACGCCCCTGACCGGACGCGGCCACGTCGGCGCCTTCGACGTGTCGCCGAGCGGCATCGTCTTTGCCCAGGACAACATCCTCGGCCCGGCCCAGCTCTATGCCCAGCCCTATGGCGGCAAGGCGACGAAGCTGACCGACGTCGATGCCGAAGCGCTCAAGGGCGTCGAGATGGGCAAGGCCGAGCAGTTCTCGTTCACCGGCTGGAACGGCGAAACCGTCTACGGCTATCTCGTCAAGCCGGCGAATTTCGATCCGAGCAAGAAATACCCGGTCGCGTTCCTGATCCACGGCGGGCCGCAAGGCTCGATGGCGAACGAATTCCATTACCGCTGGAACCCACAGGTCTATGCCGGCGCCGGCTATGTCGCGATCATGATCGACTTCCACGGATCAACGGGTTACGGCCAAACCTTCACAGATGCCATCAGCCGCCACTGGGGCGACCGGCCGCTTGAGGACCTGCAGAAGGGCCTCGCCTTCGCGCTCGACAAATACAAATTCGCCGACGGCAATCGGATGTGCGCGCTGGGGGCGTCCTACGGCGGCTTCATGGTCAACTGGATCGCCGGCAACTGGAACGCGCCGTTCAAGTGCTTTGTCAGCCACGACGGCGAAGTCGATGCGCGGTCGATGGGATTCTCCACCGAAGAGCTCTGGTTCGACGAGTGGGAGCGCGGCGGCATGGTCACCGACGTGCCGCAGAACTACGACCAGTTCAATCCGTTCATGGCGGTCAACAACTGGTCGAAGCCGATGCTGATCGTGCACGGCGGCCGCGATTATCGCATCCCCGACACCCAGGGCATCGGCGCCTTCACCCTGCTGCAGCGCCGCGGCATCCCGTCGAAGTTCCTCTACTTCCCGGACGAGAACCACTGGGTGTTGAAGCCACAAAACTCCGTCCAGTGGCACGACGAAGTGCTCGGCTGGCTGGGGAAGTGGACAAAGTAGATTCCTGCCCCCGCGGGCGCAAATTTCTGGCCACCGGCACGGAGACCGTGGGGGAAGTGGCGCGACAGCGCCGAAGGGGGCTTGCTCTCTGGAGCCCCCTTTGCCCTTCGGGCACTTCCCCCACGGTCTTTGTGCAAGTGGAAAGGACTTTGCGCCCGCGGGGGCTGTAAAATCTACTTCCCCTCCACTTCTTCGCGCAGGGCTTCCAGTTCCAGCCAGCGGTCTTCGGCGGCGGTGCGTTCGGCTTCGGCGGCGGTGAGGCGGTTGGAGAGGGTCGTTACCCGTGCCGGGTCCTTGGCATAAAGCGTGGGATCGGCGAGTTCGGCGTGCAGGCGTTCGATTTCCTTCGACAGCTTGTCCATTTCGCCGGGCAGCTTTTCGAGCGCGTGCTGATCTTTGAACGTCAGCTTGCGGCGCGGCGCATCGGCCTTGACGCGCTCTTTGGGGGCGGACTTTTTCGCCTCCGACCGCGCCGCTTCGACGCCGCCGCCGCGCTGGGCCACCATATCGGTGTAGCCACCGGCATATTCGGTGAACCCGCCGTCACCCTCGGCATAGATCAGCGCGGTGACGGTGCGGTCGAGAAAATCGCGGTCATGGCTGACCAGCAGCACAGTGCCGGGATAGTCATCGATCAGCTCTTCGAGGAGGTCGAGGGTTTCGAGATCGAGGTCGTTGGTCGGTTCGTCGAGCACCAGCAGATTGCCCGGCTTGGCAAGCGCCTTGGCCAAAAGCAGTCGCGCCCGCTCGCCGCCCGACAGAACTTCCACCGGGGTGCCGGCCTGCTCGGGCAGGAACAGGAAATCCTGCATGTAGCTCATGACGTGGCGGCGCTGGCCACCGACTTCCACATAGTCGCCGCGGCCGCCGGTGAGTTCGTCCTTGAGACTGGCCTGGCCATCGAGCAGGGCGCGGCTTTGATCGAGCGTCACCAGCGCGAGGTTGGTGCCTTGAATGACCTCACCGGTGTCAGGTTCCAGCCGCTTGGTCAGAAGATTGAGCAGAGTCGTCTTGCCGGCGCCATTGGAACCGACCACGCCGATCCTGTCGCCTCTTAAGATGCGAGTCGAGAAGTCCGCTACAACCGGCTTGTCGCCATAGCTTTTCGAAATCCCGCGTGCCTCGATCACGCGCGTGCCGGCGTTGCCCGCTTCGGTCACGGTGAAGCTGACGTTTCCAAGTTGGCGGCGCGCCTCACGGTGTTCACGGCGAAGCTCGCCGAGCAGCGCCATGCGGCGGACGTTGCGTTTGCGCCGCGCAGTGACGCCGTAGCGGACCCAATGTTCCTCGGCGACGATCTTGCGGTTCAGCTTCTGGCGGTCGCGCTCTTCTTCTTCGAGCATCTGGTCGCGCCATCCCTCGAAGCCGGCAAAGCCGCGATCGAGACGCATGGTCTTGCCACGATCGAGCCAGATGGTGGCGCGCGACAGCCTGGCGAGAAAGCGCCGGTCATGGCTGATCAGGACAAGTGCGCCGCTCATGGCGGACAATTCGCTTTCCAGCCATTCGATGGCCGGCAGATCGAGATGGTTGGTCGGCTCGTCGAGCAGCAGGATGTCGGGTTTCGGCGCCAGCACGCGCGCCAAAGCGGCCCGCCGCGCCTGCCCGCCCGACAGCGAGTCGATCGGCTCGTCGCCGCTGAGACCCAGCATGCCGATGAGATAATGCGCGCGGGAAACATCGTCGCCCGGCGCCAGACCTCCGGCCACATAGGCGAACGTATCGGCATAGCCGCTGAGATCGGGCTCCTGCGGCAGGTAGCGGATGGTAGCGTCGGGCTGGGCAAAGCGGCGGCCGCCATCCGGCTCAAGCATGCCGGCGGCGATTTTCAGCAAGGTCGACTTGCCCGAGCCGTTGCGGCCGACCACGCATAAGCGTTCGCCGGGTTCGACGAACAATTCGGCGCCGTCCAGCAGCGGCGTGGTGCCGATGGTCAGATGAATGTCTTGAAGACTGAGAAGCGGTGCGGGCATGGCCACCGTTTAGAGCAACGGCAGTCCAAATGAAAACCTCATCCTGAGGAGCCCTTTGGCCCTCGCCCTTCGAGACGTAAGAACTCCTCAGGGAGAGGGCCAAAGGGCGTCTCGAAGGACATCTAGGTGCCGACCAGTTTGCTGCGACCCGTCGACGGCCGATCCGCCTTGGGATCGTTGAGCGGCCCGGTGACGCCGAGGTCATCGACGCCCATCGCGTCCGGCGTGCCGGCGCCGGTGTCGTCGGCGCCCACCAGGCCTGAACTGCCGACATTGGCGTCCTGGGCGGTGCTGCCCGACTTTTTGGCGCTCGCCGGCGTCTCGTCACGGCCGCGGTTCTCATGCTCGATCTCGTCACACGCGCGCTGCCAGTGCTGTGCCTGCCTACCGTGTGGGCGGCCCTCTTCTTCCCAAATGCTATGCGCGCGCTCACGGATACGTTGTTCCCGGTCCATCTCTGCCACCTTTGGAATCGCTCTTCGGCAGCTAAACGCCTCTGCCAGGACGACGATCCCGAGGCAGGCTAGTTTTGGGGCGCGGCCCAAGTTCGCCCGAGCAAAGGTTACGCCTGCCTCACTTTCCGCGGGATTGAGATGTTTTTGCCACGCATACAAAATGAGCAGAAACCACCGTAAACAAACTAAATTTCATGCATTGAGGGGGCTTGCAGCGATCCGAAATTGCCGCGGCGACACTATAGGGGGCTTCCCTTGTCACACCCGTGTAAAGCCAAGAGGCTATGAAAAATCAGCAACCTAGCGGTTAAAACGCGATCGCAGGTACGGCCCGGTGCGGCACCGATCCCGTTGAATTAACTACGATGTTCCGACGCGCACTTGATGTGCATTTAGCTAACACTTTGCTATTTTGCCAATTTGTCATAGTTATTTTATTGCCCTAACGCAAACGTCTTTAGCCCGATCACCCCCCCCTTCGGGCACTCTTGCTCAACATCCGTCCTTGCCTGTGCAGGCGGCACTTTGCGGTGTCCCGCTCTGCCTAAAGGCCAAGGGAATTTGCCGTTGCGAACAAGGGGGTAAAACCAGTGTCAAACAAAACAAGCAACCTGCGAAACTTCAGTTCCAGCCTGCTCCTCGGAGCAGCCGCCGTTGCGGTTCTGAGCATTTCGCCCGCCGTTGCTGCCGATAGCTCCGAAACGGTCATTGTGACCGGCTCGCGCATCGCGACTTCGGCCACCGAAGCCCTTTCGGCCGCTCCGCTGTCGATCGTCTCTTCGGACGACATCACCAAGAGCAAGACCGTCACGCTTGAACAGGTCCTGAACAAGCTGCCGGAAATGGGCCAACAGGGCTCGAACGACCAGAACTCGATCTCGCCCGGCGGTATCTCCACCGTCGACCTTCGCGCGCTCGGTTCGAACCGCACCCTCATCCTGATCAACGGCCAGCGCATGGTCGAGACCTTCGTCAATGGTGGTCAGGGCCAGGACTTGTCGAACGTTCCAGTGTCGATGATCGAACGCCTCGAAGTGCTGAAGGACGGTGCCTCGCCGATCTACGGCGCGGACGCGATCGGCGGCGTGATCAACATCATCACCCGCAAGGACTTCAACGGTCTCGAAGTGACCGCCGGCGGCGGCATCTCTGCCCGTGGCGACCATTTCACCAAGCAGATCTCGACGACCTTCGGTCTGTCCAACGATAAGGGCAACATCCTTATCGGCCTCGAATACTACTCGGAAGACCCGATTCGCGAATCGACCCGCAGCTGGTCGCACGGCAAGTACGCGGTCTCCTACGCTATTCCGCAGGGACTGTTCTACACCGCCAGCGGATCGAGCGGGTACCAGATGGGCACGCCGAGCGGCGGCCTGACCGACTGGGACGGCAAGACGTTCAACACCGGTCTCGAGCCCGACCTCATCCAGGGCCGGTCCGTGATCAACGCGAACCTGACCGCCGAATACAACTTGTCGAACGACGTGACGTTCTTCGCGGAATCGTATTTCACCAACCGCAAATCGTCGGCCCAGCTGAATCCGGAGCCGATCGGCACGTTCTATACGACCGCCAAGTACCTCACCGGTACCAGCATTCCGGCGACCAACCCGAACAACCCCTATGGTGAAGACCTCATCATGTACAAGCGGTTGTTCGAAGTCGGCGACCGCATCTTCGGCGACAACGTCAACACCTATCAGGAGCGCATGGGCTTCAAGGGCAAGGTGTTCGGCGATTGGACGTGGGACGCCGCGTATATGTACGGCGAATCCGACGGCAACGACTACGAACACAATGCGGTCAACATCACGCATATGCATGAGTTGATTGGCGACATCCCGTGCGGTGCCGGCGCCCCGACCGGTTGCGGCAGCGTGACCCTTTACGGCACCGGCTCGATGACGCCGGCTCAGGCCGCCTATGTTCGCTTCACTTCGAGCGCGATGTCGAAGTACGTCCAGCAGATCGCCTATGCCGACTTGGCCGGCGAACTGCCGGTCGATCCGTTCGGCGCCGGCAAGATCGGCGTCGCCGTCGGCTACGACTGGCGCAGTGAATATGTGCTGAACGTCCCGGATGCGATCTCGCAGTCCGGCGACAACGCGGAAAGCAACTCCAAGGAAACCCACGGTCAGTATCACATCAACGAACTGTACGGCGAAGCGAAGATCCCGTTGGCCAAGAACGCTACTTTGGCGAAGGATCTGTCGGTCGACCTCGCGGCCCGCTATTCGCACTACAACAACTTCGGCGATGCGTTCGTCTACAAGGCCAGCGCCAACTGGGCGTTCACTGACTGGGCCCGCTTCCGCGGCGACTTTGGCACCGGCTTCCGGGCACCGCAGGTTGGCCACGAAATGTATCTCGGCGATACCGCCAGCGCCGACGGCTTCACCGATCCTTGCGATGCGGCCGCCTCCGGTATGCCGACGGGCAGCGTCCTGGCCAAGTGCCAGGCGAGCTTCGCGGCTGCCGGCCTCACCTACAATTCGGCGACCTTCGCACAGAAGCTGCCGCAGTTGACGGCGATCTGGCAGGGCAATGCGCATCTGAAGCCCGAAACCTCGATCCAGTACAACCTCGGCATCGTGCTAACGCCGGATGACCTGATCCCCAACCTGTCGATCTCCGCCGACTACTACAACATCAAGATCAAGAACCTGATTTCGCAGAAGTCGGTCGACCAGGGGCTCTATGACTGCTACGTGAGCGCGGATGCGGGCTCCTGCGCCCTGTTCACGCAGCGTTCGGCCACCGGCCAGCTGACCGGTTACTACGAGCCGTTCATCAACCTCGGCGAAAACACCACTGACGGCATCGACTTCGGCGTCAACTACGCCACGGATGCGATCGCCGCTCCGTTGGGCCTGCCCGACGGCTCGACCCTGCAGACCAACCTGCGCACGACGTTCATGAACAGCAACGTGGTCGACGCTCAGGAATATGCCGGTCTGTGGACCACCGGCGCCGTCTCGACCGCCCTGCCGAAGTGGAAGGCGTTCATGACGGTCTCGTTGGATGTTCCGGATGTGCTCACCTTCTCGTGGGATGAGCAGTTCGTCGGTCAGACCGTTGACACCGTCGGCGCGACGACCGTCGGCCACCGCATCCCGGCGTTGTTCTTCTCCGACCTGACGGTCACGGTTCCGTATAAGAACTACGAAGCCGTGTTCGGCATCGACAACGTGTTCGACAAAAACCCGCCGCTGGCGAAAGACGGCTACGTTCAGACTGTCAGCAACCAGTACGACTTCGTCGGCCGTTACTTCTTCTTAAAGGTCAAGGCGAAGCTGTAAATCTTTCGCCGGATGAGTTCGGGGCCGCAGAGCGATCTGCGGCCCTTTTTCTTTGTCCCTTCCCACTCACCGCCCTTGGCGGCCAAGCACCTCTCCGTATAATCGCGCGCTTCTTTCGCGGCACGGCGACGGCGCCGTACCGGCCGAGCATGGAATGGACACCCGCTGATGCCAAAAACGATATTGGTCGATCCCAAATCCGCCGCAGCTGCGGCGATGCATTCGGAGGCGGCCCAGGCATTCCACCGCGAAGGCCGGGTCAACGAGGCCGAACATCACTACCGCGCCGCGCTCAAAGTCGATCCCAATCACGCCGAATCCCTGCATGGCCTGGGCCTTTTGCTGCTTCAGACCAATCGCGCGCCGGCAGCGGTCGCATTTCTTTCCCGCGCAGCCACCTCGGCTTCCGACAATGTGGCGGTGCTGAGCAACCTGGGCTTCGCCTATCTCCGGCTGAAGCGCCACGAAGACGCGATCGCCACGTTCGCCGATGCCGTCGCCATCAAGCCGGACTACGTCACCGCCCATTTCAACATGGGCATGGCCTATCGCGAACTCGGCCGCCACGCTGAGGCGGTTGCGGCGTTCGACAAGGCCGTTGCGATCCAGCCCGGCCACGGACAGGCCCGCTACCAGCGCGGCCAGTCGCTGATGCAGCTCGAACGGCACGACGAGGCGGTCGCCGATTTCAATGCCGTGCGCAAACTCAATCCCAACGATTTGGACGTGCTCTACGCGCTGTGCAACGGCCTCGCCGCCGCCGATCGTAAACAGGAAGCGCTCGACCTCTACAAACAGGCGCTCGACAGCGCGCCGGATTCACCGGCGGCGCACAACAATTACGGTCTATTCCTCGCCCTCGCCGCCCGCCACGAAGAGGCCATTGCCTACTACCGAAAGGCGCTCGCCCTCAACAGCTCGCTGGTGCTAACCTACTGCAACATGGGCAATTCGCTGAATTTTCTCGGCTGCTCCGACGACGCCCTCAAGCAATTCGACTGCGCGCTCGGCCTCGAGCCGGAGTCCGTAACAGCCATCATCGGATCCGGCTATACCAAGATGTGCCTGGGCCGGATCGACGAGGCGCGCAAAGACTTCGAACGCGGTCTAGAACTCGATCCCCTGTCGGTCGAGTGCCATCGTTATCTCGCCGAAAGCAAAACCTTTCGTGATGGTGATCCGCAGATTCCGCTGATTGATGAGGTGACAAAGAACATGGCGCCGCTGCTCAAAGGCCAGCAGGCGGTGCTCCATTTCATCCGCTACAAGGTGAAATCCGACCTCAAACAATACGACGACGCCTTCGCCGAATTACTCGAAGGCAACCGCCTCTGGCGGCCGATCTCGGCCTACAAAGAGGACAAGGAACTGGGCGTGCTCAGCGAGATGGCCGCCACGTTCACGGCGGACCTGATCCGCGAAAAATCCGGGCTCGGCAACCCGTCGCCGATGCCGATCTTCATCATCGGCATGCCGCGCTCAGGCACCACCTTGGTGGAGCAGATTCTCGCCAGTCATCCGCAGGTGTTCGGCGGCGACGAGCTGACCGAGTTCGGCCTCGGCGTGGTCGGCACCTACGACCCCGAGCCGCTGCCGTTCGACGTTGCGAAACTCGGCGCCGACGAACTGAAACGCCTCGGCAGCCTCTATGTCGACAAGGTGCGGCCCAAGGCACCGGAGACGCGGCACATCACCGACAAGCGGCCGGAAAATTTCCGCTTCGCCGGGCTGATCCACCTGGTGCTGCCGAATGCCCGCATCATCCACGTCAAGCGCGATCCGCGCGATACCTGCGTTTCCTGCTTTTCGCTGTTTCCGCCGGCGACCTTCCGTTTCACCTACGATCTCGCCGAACTCGGCCGCTATTACCGCGCTTACGAGGCGCTGATGGCGCACTGGCGCAACGTCCTGCCGGCAAGCGCCTTCCTCGAAGTCCAGTACGAGGACATCATCGCCAATTGCGAAGACGAAGCGCGGCGGCTGCTCGCCTTCTGTGGCCTCGACTGGGATCCGCACTGCCTGGAATTCCACAAGACCGACCGCAGCGTGCGTACCGCGAGCCTGGCCCAAGTCCGTCAGCCGATTTACAGCTCCTCGATCGGGCGCTGGAAGCGTTACGAAAAACACCTGCAGCCGCTGTTCGACGGGCTCGCCGGGAATTGAACCCCCGTCAGGCGGCGCGGCCGCTCAAGGCCTGCTCGACGCGGGCCTTCAGCGCCTTGCCGGCGTCGGTGAGGAATACCAGGCGGCGGCGGCCGTCTTCGGGATGGCGGGCGACCGACACCAGCGCGCCGCCCAGATCGACGAGTTTGCCCACCGCATCGACGCCGCGCAACCGGTCGACGGCGCGCGACACCAGGCTCTCGCCATAGCCGGACAGGTAGACCAGATCCTTGATGGAAATGCCGTCGCGCTCGCAGACATGAAGGAACAGCACGACACCGGGCAGCGACACGTCACGGCTCGACAGCCGCATCGCTTCGATCAGCGCCAACAGCCTTGCGCATGGGCCCGCGTCCGCCATGGCCGATCAGTCCTCAGCGCGGCTCGGCGCGTGCGGGTTCGGACGCATGCACCGTCAATCCGTCATGCCGGCGCTCGCGCCGTTCGCGCATGCTCAGGCTGGCGCTGGGATAGCGGGCCTGGATTTCGGTGAGATAGCGCTGCAGCGTGCTTTGATGCTCGGCGGCCTCGACATAATCATCCGCGTCGATGTCGACGATGATCTGCGCCCGTAACCGCATAGGTATTGCCCCGATCAGAATCCCTGGATGTCTTCATACGGCGTGAGTATGTAATAGCAATGTGATTGTTTGGCACAGAGTGTTCAATAAGGGTAAATGCTTGCAATCTGGCAATCGATGTGCCCTGCGCGTTACTCTCAATGTCCCTTACTCAACTTCAGCGGGCGGGCGAAAAACGCTTGAGTGCCCTTAGGGCGCACCGGCTAACCTCTAATCTCCTCTCAAGATTCGCCCATAACCCTATGAAATTGTTCTACTGCCGCATTCCCGGCGGCAATTTCGGCGACGACCTCAACACCTATTTGTGGCCACGCCTGCTGCCTGATGCGTTCGACGGTACGGTGGAATACCGGCCCAAGGACGCGCACGCCATCGACTGCGATCCGGCCGAAGAGCTGTTCGTCGGCATCGGCACCCTGATCCGCCGCGAGCTGCCCGCCTCCGCGGTGAAGCAGGTGTTCGGCAGCGGCTTCGGTTATGGCGCCCTGCCCGACCGCGATTCCCGCTGGCATTTTCACTGCGTACGCGGACCGCTGACCGCCGCCAAGCTCGGACTGGCGCCGGAGAAGGCGATCACCGATCCGGCCGTGCTGGTACGCCTGCTGCCGCGAACGGCGGGCAAACGCCATCGCATTTCGTTCATTCCGCATTGGGAGATGGCGGAATCGGGCGACTGGGATCGCGTCTGCCGCCTCACCGGCATCCACTACATCGATCCGCGCGGCACGCCCGCCGACGTGATCGCGGCCATCGGCGCCACCGAGCTGCTGATCACCGAAGCCCTGCACGGTGCCATCGTCGCCGACGCGCTGCGGGTGCCGTGGATCGCGGTGTCGTCGAAACACACCATTCTCGATTTCAAATGGCAGGACTGGTGCGGCTCGGTGGGACTGGCCTACGCGCCCGCGGCGGTGCCGACCTTCTGGCGGCCGCGGCCGCGCTTCGGCCGGGCGATCAACGGCGCCAAGCAGATTCAGGCGGCGATGACATTGAGCTGGCTGGCGCGCACCGGACGGCCGCAGCTCAGCGCCGATGGCGTGCTCGACGAGCGGATCGCGCGACTGCTCAAGACGCTGGACGGTTTCTGCAAGACTCGCGGGCTGAGGCTCAGTACTGCGGCACCAGATTGACGGCGACATCGCGGCGGCGCGCGAAGGATTGCAGTGCGCCCACCAGGCGGTCGGTCAGCCGCTCCATCACCGCATCGTCCGACAGCCGGCTGCGATGGCCGAGGCGGGTCAGGACCGAGGCGCCATAGGCCATTTTCGCTGCCGTCACGGCGCGGCCACGCAAACCCGGAGCCGGCGTCCAGATCGCCGGAATGGAGACCGGCTGATAGGCGACGCCGATCGAGGCGCACCAGTCGCGCCATTTAAAATCCTGGATGTGATGGCGCGACGACACCGCGATCCACGGCACCCGCAATGCGTCGGCGACGATGGCGCCGTGCAGGGCTTCCGAAATCAGCGTGCCGGTGGCGGCGATGGCCTGCAAAACCTGGAACGGCGGCCAGCGCGGGTCGATGAAGGTGATGCCGACGGAGGCGCAGATCTTCTGCCACGCTCCCGATTGCGCCTGACACCAGTGCGGCATGAACGAAACGCGATGCAACATGTCCGACGCCGCCGGTGGAAACAGCCGCACCAGGATGGCCGGATCGGCAATCGCCAGCGCCTCCTCCAGCCGGAGCGCCGAGGCCGTCAACGGTCCGCGCACGCATTGTATGTCCCACTGCGCGTCCAGTGCCGGCAAACGGGCGCCATCGCAGCCGCTGCCGAACACGAGCTTGCGCCCGCCGGCCGGGACTTTGTCGTGGATCAAGGTGCCGATGCCCACGAACAGCGTGTCGCGGGGATCATTGCGATCAACGGCGGTATTTTCGAGCGGCGTGAACCGCACCGTGCCTTCGAACGCGCCCGGCAGCAGCCGCGGCCACAGCCAGGTGTTGAGATCGTCGCCGAAATTTCCGGCCGGCACGTCGCAGTAGAAAAGCTTCACGGCCGGCTCCCAATATCGCCAAACAAAACGATGTGGCTGCCGCCTCGTTGCAGCCGAAGCCGTAACAAAAAAGGAGCATGGGCACGTGAAGCACCCACGCTTGCGAGGAAGAATACGGATATCAGGCGAGGCCCTGTTCCAGGTCAGCGATGATGTCGGCGACATCTTCCAATCCGATCGACACGCGCACGGTATCTTCGGTAGCGCCCGCTTCGATCAGTTCCTGTTTCGAGAGCTGGCTGTGCGTCGTGGAAGCGGGATGAATGATGAGGCTGCGGGTGTCGCCGATGTTGGCGAGATGGCTGAACAGCTTCACCGCGTTCACCAGCTTCTTGCCGGCCTCGAAACCGCCTTTGACGCCGAAGGTAAACACGCTGCCGGCACCCTTGGGGCTGTATTTCTTGTAACGGGCGTAATTGGCATCGCCTTCGAGGCCGGCGTAGTTCACCCACGACACCTGCGGATGCGCCTGCAGCCACTTGGCCACCGCGAGGGCGTTTTCGGAATGCTTCTGCAGCCGGAGCGGCAGCGTCTCGATGCCGGTCAAAATCAGGAAGGCGTTGAACGGCGACAGTGCCGGCCCGAGATCGCGCAAGCCCAGCACGCGCGTCGCCAGGATGAACGAGATGGCGCCGAACGTGTCCCAGATCTTGAGACCGTGATAGGAGCCGTTGGGTTCGGTCAGGGTCGGGAATTTGCCGTTGTTCCACGGGAATTTGCCGCTATCGACGATGACGCCGGCGATCGAATTGCCATGCCCGCCGAGGAATTTCGTCGCCGAATGCAACACGATGTCGGCGCCCCATTCGATCGGGCGGATCAGGTACGGCGTCGCCAGCGTGTTGTCGACGATCAAGGGAATGCCGGCGTCGTGCGCGATCTTGGCGATCGGCTCGAGATCGGTGATGACGCCGCCGGGATTGGCGATGGATTCGACATAGATCGCCTTGGTGTTCGGCCCGATCAGCGGCTTGAAGGTTTCGGGCTTGGTCGAATCCGCCCATTTCACGCCCCAGCCGTATTTCTTGAAGGCGTGATTGAACTGATTGACGGTGCCGCCGTAAAGCTGGCGCCCGGCAACGATGTCGTCACCCGGCCCGAGCAGGGTGTAGAGCGCCAGATGCTGCGCCGCATGGCCCGATCCGACCGCCAACGCCGCGACGCCGCCTTCGAGCGCCGCCGCGCGCTGTTCGAGCACATCGTTGGTCGGGTTCATGATGCGCGA
>NZ_JBWZET010000232.1:0-11593 GCF_056722145.1 Rhizomicrobium sp.
CGCGTGCGGGAGCGGCCGGTTCTGTTGTGCATTGCCGTGCTGACGGTCGTCGCCCTCATTCCGGCGCTGTTGTTTCCCCTGCCGCCGCTGGTCGATTATCCCAATCACCTCGCCCGCATCTGGCTGATCGGCGGCGGCGTCGATACGGCGCCGGTGAACACGTTCTATTACGAGGATTGGCACGCGGTCGGCGCCGGCATCGCCATCGATCTTGCCGCCAAGCTGCTGACGCCGGTGGTCTCCCCTTACGCCATCGGCCGCGGCCTGCTGCTGCTGGCGATCGTGCTGCCGGGGCTGGGAGCGATCGCGCTCAATGCCCGGCTGTTCCGCGGCCTCAATGCATGGCAGCCGTTTTTCCTGCTGTTCTGGTGCGCCCAGACGCTGATCGCAGGTCTCATCAATTTCCAGATCGGCCTCGGCCTCGCGATGCTGGCCGCGGCGGCGGAAGGTTTTGTCGCCAAGCGCGGGCCATGGGTGCTGACGGCGTGGCGCATCGCCATCGGCCTTCTACTGATGCTGATCCATCCCTATGCGCTGTTCTTCTATGCCCTCGTCCTGGCGGCGATTGCGTTCGGGGCCGCGCGGCCGACAAAGCCCGAGGTGCCGCGACGATTGCGTCAGGCGGCGGCCGCGGCGGCCTTCGCGCTGGTGCCGGTGGCGCTGTTCTTCCTGCGGGTCAGGGGCGTTCCCGGCACCGAGGACCGCTTGAGCAAGCCGGCGCTGTTCAACGATCCGCTCGGCACCGCCCACGCCATCGCCTCGCCGTTTCTCAGCTATGACATCCTCGTCGACATCGCTTTCGCCCTGCCGTTCGGGGCGCTGGTGGTGTGGGCGCTGGCGAAGCACAAATTCACCGTCCACGCCGGGCTCTGCACCGTCGCCATCGCGCTGGCGCTAGCGGCACTGGTGATGCCATCCAATTTCGGCCACACCGGCTGGATCGACCGCCGCTTTCCGCTGCTGGCGCTGCTTGCGGTGCTGGCGGGAACGCGCCTCAACGCTCGCCAGCGCTGGATGCTGATCGGCGCCGCCGTGCTGGTCTGCGCGCGCACCGCCTGGATTGCGCTCAACTGGAATGCGTTTGCGCCGCTGCCCGAGGCGATGCGGCTTGCCCTCGCCGAGGTGCCCGCGGGCGCCCGCGTGCTCGCGCTGCAGCACGACAACACCGGCCGCGACGGCGCGTTCCATGTGCTCGGGCGCACCACCTCCACCCTCGACGAAACCTATCGCCATTATCCGTCGTTGATGCTGCCGTGGCGGCACGCCTTCACGCCGATGCTGTTTGCCCAGCCGGGCGAAAAGCCGATCCAGTTGCGCCCCGACTTCGCCCGCATCGCCAATCCGACCGGCGGGGTGATGCTGTCGGTGCACGCGCTGCACAACTTCCGCCTGCTCGACCGGCGCACGCAGTACATCCGCCACTGGCGCACGAATTTCGATTTTCTGTTGGTGCTGAACGCCGATCGCCCCGACCGCTACGGCCCGTTCACGCCGCCGCCGGGCCTGACCCTCGTCATCGACACCGGCTTCGCCCAGCTCTGGCGCATCACCATTTGATGTAGTGGGCGTATATCCAGGCGGAGAAAAGGGTGTGCGCCAGGATCAGCGGCCACAGCTTGCCGGTGCGCTCGTACCACATGCCGAAGATGAGCCCCATCGGCACGATCACCAGCACCGCCACCACGCCCTGGCTCAAATTCAGCGCCAGCCGGATCGCGACGCTGAGGTTGATGCCGAGATTGGGCCAGCCCTTCTCCTTCAAGGCGCCGATGACATAGCCGGCGGCGAATAGCTCCTCGAACAGGGCGCTGACCAGCACCAGCGCCAGCACCACATAGGGCGTCAGATACGGCGGCACCGGCGTGGTGTCGTGCGGCAGCGCCCCCGGCGTCAGCACCGCAACCAGCATGCCGGCGGCATTCATGGTGACGAACAAGGCAGCGGCGAGCGCCAGCGCCCACGGTCCATCCATCCAATCGGAGACCAGGCCGAGCCGTGCGACGGTCCAGCCGCGGCCCCACAGGAACAGGCCGCCCACGGCGACGATCCCGGCCATGATCGCGACCAGCTGCCAGACATCGCGCTCGGCGGTGCCGCCGGTTCCGGGATGGACAAGCTCGATCACGCTGGTGACCGCGAAATAGCCGAACGCCCCGGCCACAACCACGGCAAACTCCACCGGGAACGGCAATCTCTGCAGCAACTGACGCATCACGACTCCGGGCTTCGGCGCGGCCACTATAGCAGCGGCACAACCCGGGCGCGCCAGGGCCGACCGCGACACGGCGCGCACGGCATCAACAGCGTTGCGTCGCCGGCCGCAGTGTGCTTTCGCTCTGGCGCGGATTTCGGAGCGGCACCGGTGATCTACAAAATCGCGACTACGGACGAGTGGACGGCGGCGGCACGCACCGGCACCTATCACGGCTCGGCCAACGACAGGAACGACGGCTTCATCCATTTTTCCAAAGCCGAGCAGGTCGCCGGAACCTTGGCGAAGTATTACGCCGGCGCCGACGGGCTGGTGTTGGCGGCAATCGACGAGGCCGGCCTCGACAGCCTCCGCTGGGAGCCTTCGCGCGACGGCGCCCTGTTTCCGCATCTCTACGGCCCGCTGGCAATGACCGCGGTCGTCTGGGTGCGGCTCTTGACGCGCGATGGCAGCGGCGCCTTCGTGCTGCCGCCCGAAATGGGAGAATGACGATGCGCTACCGCATGCTCGGCAATACCGGCTTCTATGTGTCCGAAATCTGCCTTGGCACCATGACCTTCGGCGGCAAGGGCTTTTTCGAAGCGGTCGGCAAGGTCGACCAGAAATCCGCGACCGCCCTGGTGGCGCGCGCGCTCGATGCCGGCGTGAATTTCATCGATACCGCCGACGTCTATTCCGAAGGCCTGTCGGAAACCTTGCTCGGCAACGCGCTGAAAGACATCGGCGTCAAGCGCTCCGACGTGGTGGTGGCGACCAAAGTCTACGGCCGCATGGGCCCGACACCCAACGCCGCCGGCCTGTCGCGCGGACACATCATGGATGCGGTGGAAGCGAGCCTGGAGCGCTTGCAGACCGATCACATCGACCTTTATCAGGTCCACGCCCAGGACCTCGTCACCCCTGTGGAAGAGGTGATGGAGGCGCTGAACGATCTCGTGCGCCGCGGCCTGGTGCGCTACATCGGCGTCTCGAACTGGCAGGCGTGGCGCATCATGAAGGCGCAAGGCCATGCCGAGAAACGCGGGCAGGCGCGGTTCGAATCCCTGCAGGCGTATTACTCCATCGCCGGACGCGATCTCGAACGCGACGTCGCTCCGATGCTGGCCGACCAGAAGATGGGCCTGATGGTGTGGAGCCCGCTCGGCGGCGGCATTCTCTCCGGCAAGTTTTCGCGCGACGCCGCGGGGCCGCAAGGCGCCCGCCGTTCGACCTTCGATTTCCCGCCGATCGACAAGGACCTCGCCTTCGGCCTCGTCGATGCCATGCGCGAAATCGGTGCGCCGCGCGGCGTCAGCCCGGCCCGCGTTGCCCTTGCCTGGGTGCTGTCGCGCCCGTTCGTCACCAGCGTGATCATCGGGGTGAAAACCGAGGCGCAGCTCGACGACAATCTGGCGGCGGCGGACCTTCAGCTTACGCCCGAGGAAATCGCGCGGCTGGATGAGCTCTCCGCCTTGAAGCCGGAATATCCCGGCTGGATGGTCGAGCGGCAGAACGATCCGCGGCGCAATCCGAACACGAAGTGAGGTCAGGCTGCGGTCATTACTGGAGGCTCTCATGCGCGGTCTACTCATGATCGCCTTTCTGACAGCGGTACCGGCTGAAGCCGGTTTGTGGACCGCCGCCTGCCAGGATCGCGAGATTCAGTATCAGCAGATCACTGGTGGCGACGGTTATCTGCACGTCGCGGGCGACGGCGGCGCCTTCACCACCGTCAAGCTGAAGCAAAGCTTTCTCAGCAAAGACATGGTGTGTGCCAGCGTCCCCGCCACGGTCGGCCCCGACGAAATCGCCACGGTATGCGCCAACACCGCCGACCAGACCATCCGCGTCCTGCGCGGTGCCGACCTCGCCAAGGGCGTGAAGCCGGACAAGGCGCCGGTGCTGTGCCCGGCGGTGGTAAACGTTAATTAGCTCGGCGGTTGCGCCCGGCGCACTAATCGGCCATTGATCGGGCCGCTCTTTTTTTGCGGGAGACGGACATGCGGGCATGGGTATGGGTGGCGGCGGCGGCGATGCTGACCGGCGCAGGGATTGCCAAGCCGGTGCAGAAGCCTGCCGCGCCCGCGAAGGCGGCTGAAGCGACCTGGATCGCGATCTGCTTCGGCGAGGACGCGCAATACACCCAGACCATCGGCGGTGCCGGCTATTTTCATCTCGGCACCGGCCAGCACAGCTATCAGACCCAGAAATTGGTGCAGACCTCGTATGACGGCAATCAGGTGTGCGCCGTCGCCGATCCGAAAGCGCCGCACTCCGATTCCAACGTCGCGCTGATCTGCGCCAATCTCGCCAATAAAACGATTTCGGTGATGTCCGACTCGACCGCCGAAACCAAGAAGGTCGAGCCGAAGAACGCGACCGTCTTCTGCACCGCCCGCATCGACGTGCTGAAGTAGCCGCCCTACAAAAAATTGTACTCCGTGAAGATCTGCTTGAGGTCCTTGCCCCAGTCGGTGCGGTAGGCCTGCAACAGCTCTTCGGCGCGGGTGTAACCGCGATTGACGAGTTCGCGCAGCGGCATCAGGAAGCCCTCTTCGGTCATGCCGATGGAATCGTGAGCGGCACGGCGCTTCAGGCCCTCGGCGGAAATGTCGAGCATGCGCTGGGCCAGTTCCCACACCGTCGTCGAGCGGAACGGCGTCTTGAAGGCGAGCCGGGCGACGCCATCGCGCATCGCCTGACGCTCTTCGGCGGTCCAATCCTTGACCAAATCCCAGGCGGCGTCGAGCGCGACATCGTCGTAGAGGATACCGACCCACAACGCCGGCAGGCCGCAGATGCGCCGCCAGGTGCCGCCATCGGCGCCGCGCATCTCGAGGAAGCGCTTGAGCCGCACTTCCGGGAAGATGGTGGTGAGATGATCGGCGAAGTCCGACATCTGCGGATCGATGTGCGCGACCTCGGGAATCTTGTGGGCGAGAAAATCGCGAAAACTCTTGCCGGCGACATCGATATAGCGGCCGTCGCGGTAGACGAAGTACATCGGCACATCGAGCACGTAATCGACGTAGCGCTCGAAGCTCATGCCCTTTTCGAATACCCACGGCAGCATGCCGGCGCGGTCGTTGTCGACGTCGGTCCAGACGTGGGCGCGATACGACAGGAAGCCGTTGTGCTTGCCTTCGCGGAACGGCGAATTGGCGAACAGCGCGGTCGCGACCGGCTGCAGCGCCAGCGCGACGCGGAATTTCTTGATCATGTCGGCTTCGGAGGAGAAGTCGAGATTGACCTGCACCGTGCAGGTGCGGAACATCATCTCTTCGCCATAGCCGCCCACCTTGGGCATATAGCGCTTCATGATGCCGTAACGGCCCTTCGGCATCGGATAGACTTCGCTGATCGGCCACGTCGGGGCATAGCCGAGCCCGATGGCGCCGGCGCCGATCTCGGCCGCGACCTGACGCACCTGCTGCTTGTGGGTGTTCACCTCGGCGCAGGTCTCGTGCACCGTTTTCAGCGGCGCCCCCGACAGCTCAAACTGGCCGCCCGGCTCCAGGCTGATCGAGGCGCCGTTCTGCGACAGCCCGATGATGTTCTCGCCTTCCAGGATCGGCTCCCAGCCGAACCGTTGCATGCCTTCCAGCAGCGCCTTGATCCCCGGGACGCCGTCGTAGCGCAGCGGGTTGTGCGTCTTCATGCAGTAGACGAATTTCTCGTGCTCGGTGCCGATGCGCCAGTCTTCGCGCGGCTTGCTGCCCTCGGCGAGGTAACGCACGAGATCGTCGCGCGATTCAATCGGACCGCCGGCGGATTGCGGAATGGACATCGAGAACCTCAAAGCCCGCGTCGCGGGTGTGAAATGGACGCGCTGTATGTAGGAACGGGACCGGACCCCGACAAGACGCTGCGCGCAAGCGCCTCAGTTTAGTTGTTACTGCCAATCGCCGCAAACCGACTGCCATACCGCCAACGCCGCCAGGGCGGCCGTATCGGCGCGCAGAATACGCGGGCCCAGCGACACCGGCGTGACGAGCGGCAGGGCGCGCAAGGCGGCGCGTTCGGCCGGATCGAAGCCGCCCTCGGGCCCGATGAACACCGCCCAGGGTTGCGCCCCCTGCTGCCGCAATGCCTCAGCAATCGGGGCACAATCGCCGCCCTCGTCGCAGTACAGGATGCGCCGCTCCGCCGGCCACGCCGCCAGCAGTTTGTCGAACCCGAGCGGCTCGCGAATCTCCGGCACGCTGACCCGCTCCGATTGCTCCGCCGCTTCCACCGCATTGGCCGTCATGCGCTCGGTGTTGACGCGGGTGACGATGGTGCGCCGGGTCAGGACCGGCTGCAGCACGCGGACACCGAGTTCGGTCGCCTTCTGGGTGAGGTAATCGGCCGGCGTCTTCTTGATCGGCGCGAACACCAGCCACACATCCGGCGCCTCGGCCTGCGGCGCGGTCTGCACCGTGCATTCCACCGTGCAGGTGCGCTTGGCGGTCTCGCGCACTTCGGCCAGCCACTCGCCATCGCGCCCGTTGAACAGATTGAGCCGGTCGCCCGGCCGCGCCCGCATCACATGCAGCAGATAATGCGCCTGCCCCTCGTCCACGACGACCCGCGCACCCGCGCCGAGCGCCGCCTCCACGAACAGCCGCAACTTCCCGCCGGGATAGGTGAGATCAGAGGACATGCATTGCCTGCCGTGCCGATGGATGGGATTGGGTGAGCCCGCGATGACAGAAAAGGTCGCACGCGGAGACGCGGAGGCGCGGAGATGGCCGACCACAACGCCACGATCCTCTTGTCGACGGGCACTGGCGTATGAGCACACACCCTCGCGCCACGCCTCCGCGTCTGCGCGTGACTCTTCCGTCCGTTCCTGCATCCCGGACGCGCCCGGGATGCCACTGTATTTCACTCATGTATCTTCCTGCTCCCCTTCAAGCTGACGGGGTGGACGTTCAGGGTGTCTTCGCTGACGTCGTATTCGTCCTGCAGATAGCCGGCGTTCTGCAATGCTTCACTTTGGCCGCTGACGTGGCAGAGGACGCGGGCGGTGCCTTTCGGCAGGTCGGTGCGTTCGGAAACGCTGCAGATGAAATCGGTCATGCCGGCTTCGCAGCCCTTGGCGCGGGCGCGGCGGGCGTAATAGGGCTCGCACTCCGACCATTTGCGCAGGAACGCATGGCGGGCGAATTCGGCATCGAGCACGCCGGCGGGAAAATCCTGCACCGCCTCCTCGCGGTAGTGGCCGACGCACAGGCACTTGCCGGGCTTCCATGCCGGATTGACGCTGAGACCGGCGACAACGCTGTGGACCGGCGCCGCGGACAGCGCGATCTCCTGGTCGGCACTGCGCCCACAGCCGGCCGCCGCCAGCACCAGCAGCAGTTTCCATCGCCATCGGCGTGCGAGTTGTGGCATAACGACTCCCGGTCCTTTCGAAGCCCCGTATGACAGAGAACACCGCCCCACTCGTCAAGCCTGCCGACGCGGTCGCCGCCGCCCTGGTCGATCGTGCGCCGGCGGCGCTGCAGCCGTATCTCAGGCTGATGCGGCTCGACCGGCCGATCGGCACCTGGCTGCTCTATTGGCCGTGCGTGTTCGGGCTGGTGTTGGGCGCCGCCGCCGAGAGCCGCCCGTTCGGCACCTGGCGCGACCTGTTTTATGTCGCCCTGCTCGGTCTCGGCGCGGTCGTCATGCGCGGCGCCGGCTGCACCTACAACGACATCGTCGATCGCGAATTCGACGCCGCCGTCGCCCGCACCCGCGCCCGCCCGATCCCCTCCGGTGCCGTCAGCGTGCGCCACGCCTGGATGTTCTGCATCGGACTCTGCTTCGTCGGGCTGCTCGTGCTGTTGTGCCTCAACCGGCTGGCGATCCTTCTCGGCGTCGGCTCGCTGGTGCTGGTGGCGGCCTATCCGTTCATGAAACGGATCACCTGGTGGCCGCAGGCGTGGCTGGGGCTGACGTTCAACTGGGGCGCGGTGCTCGGCTTTGCCGCGGTGACCGCCAGCGTCGATATCGGCGATCTCTATCTCTACGCCGGCCTGTTCTTCTGGACGCTCGGCTACGACACCATCTATGCCCACCAGGACAAGGACGACGACGCGCTGATCGGCGTCAAATCCACCGCGCGGCTCTTCGGCGACAAGTCGCGGCAGTGGATTCTCGGCTTCTACGCCGTCGCCTTCACCCTGATCCTCGCCGCCGGATTCGCCGAACACACCGGCTTCGTGTTCGTGTTCCTGATGCTCTTGGCCGGCGCCCACATGATGTGGCAGGTGCGCCAGCTCGACATCGACGCCTCGGAAAAATGCCTGAAACTGTTCCGCGCCAACCGCGAAACCGGCGCCCTGATCGCCGCGGCGCTGATCGTTTCGACCTGGGTGGGGTAAGACCCTACGACTTGAATTTCGCGAACACCTGATGGTCCTTGTTGTCCTGCATCAGGGACGACAGGCCGTTGAGGGTATCGAGACCGAGGCCGCTGGGGGGGCCGCCGTCGGGATCGGCGCTGATCTTGCCGTAAGCGGCGCTGGCGACCTTTTCCCATTTGCCGTTGGGCTTCTTGATCTCGAGATTGGCGACGGTCGCCTTGAGGTCGAGGCGCACGATGGCGACGTCGAACGCCCTCGGCTTCATCAGGCTGGTGTAGCCGCCCACCAGTTGCCAGCCGTTGGCCAGGGCCCAGGCGCTCAATTCGTCTTTCGTCATCAGCAGCATCCTCGCGTCAGGCGCACGGTGTAATCCAACGCGGCCCTTGCGAGAAGAGGCGGGGCGCGATTACGCCGCCGCGGCTTTGTTGACGCGCTGGCCGATGGCGAGCCAGGCGGCTTGCGACGCCGTGTGCAGGCCGGCGACGAGGCGCGGGACTTCGGCGTCGTCGCTCGCCTGACAGGCGCGTTCGAGCTGTTCGGAAAGCTGGAACACCCGCATGGCACCGAAGGTGCCGGAATTCGATTTGAGATCGTGCGCCTCGCGGCGGATGGCGTTGAAATCGAGCTTTTCGGCTGCCGCTTCGATGCGCTGCAAGGTGCCGCGCGTATTCGACAGATAGGCCAGCAGCATCGCGTTGTAGCGGTCCGGCGGCAGCACCTTGGCGAGGGCGTCGAGCTTTTCCTCGTCGAGTTCGGCGACCTCGGGCTGGGCCGGTTCGACCTCGCCGGCATCGTCCTCCAGCCACAGTTCGGCCGAGGAGAAGCGCGCGATCACGGCCAGGAAGGTATCGGGATTGACCGGCTTGGTGATGAACTCCGACATGCCCGCTTCGGTGCAGGCTTCCTTGTCCTCGCGCATGGCATTGGCGGTCATCGCCACGATCGGCGTGTTGCACACCGGCGGCGGCAGCGCCTTGATGATCTTGGAAGCCTCGATGCCGCCCATGCGCGGCATCTGCATGTCCATCAGGATGACATCGAAGCCGCCGCCCTTGGCCGCTTCCACCGCCTGGACGCCGTCGCCGACGCAGTCCACCGCATAGCCTGCCGACTCCAGCAGAGTCTTGGCGACCATGACGTTGATCTCGTTATCCTCGGCGAGCAGCACGCGGCCGCGGGTTCCGACCGGCACCGGCGCTTCGCTGGCAGGAGCGGGCTCGCTCGCGGCCTGCGGTTCGGCCACAACCACCGCATCGGCCTCGGCAAACGCGGCGCCATCGCGCTCGACGGGCGTCAGGTTCTGGATCAGCGTGGTCTCGCGCACCGGCTTGGTCACCACCGCATCGATGCCGCTGCGGGAGTCGGCCTGCAGCACCATGCCGATCGACGACGCCAGCACGATCCGCGTACGGACGAGCGAGTTGTTGGCCCGGATCTTGGCCGCCACCGCGGCGCCCGACAGGCCCGGCATGACATGATCGAGCAGCACGGTGTGATAGGGCTCGCCGATCGCGTCGGCCATCACCAGCGCGCCGAGAGCGGACGGGCCGTCCTTGGCCTCGCCGACGGTGGCGCCGTGGGCTTCGAGCAGGCTCTTGAAGACGCTGCGGGTGATGGCGAGATCGTCGACCAGCAGGATGCGCCGGCCGGCGAGGCATTGGTCCGCCGCCGGAGCACTCGCGGCGCCGTTCGGCAATTCGATTTCGAACCAGAACACGCTGCCGCCGCCGTCGCGGTCGGCGACGCCGACTTCGCCGTTCATCAGCGTGATGAGCTGCTGGCAGATCGACAGGCCGAGGCCGGTGCCGCCGTATTTGCGCGAGATGGACGCGTCGGCCTGCTGGAATTTCTTGAACAGCCGGCCCTTGGCTTCGTCGGAGATGCCGATGCCGGTGTCTTCCACCCGCACGGTGAGCTTGGTGCAGCCGTCGGCGCCCGGCGCGGTGTGCATCAGAAGCGCGACGTGACCGCTCTCGGTGAACTTGATCGCGTTGGTGAGGAGGTTGAGGAACACCTGCCGCAAGCGCGCGGCATCGCCGATCAACGTCCCACGGGCGCCCTCGTCGGCATAGCCCACCAGTTCGATGTTCTTTTCGGCGGCGCGCGCCGACAACAGCTCGATGACGTCTTCCACCACCGTCTGCGGCGTGAACTCGGCCGCTTCCAGCTCGACCTTGCCGGCTTCGAGCTTGGAGATGTCGAGAATGTCGTTGATGATCGACAACAGGCAATCGGCCGACAGCCGCATCGCCTCGGCATACTGGCGCTGTTCCGGCTGCAGCTTGGTGCGCAACAGCAGCGCATTCATGCCGATGATGCCGTTCATCGGCGTGCGGATTTCGTGGCTCATCGAGGCCAGGAACATCGATTTGGCCTGATTGGCGGCATCGGCCTGATCGCGCGCCTGGCTCAACATCGCCTCGCGCTCGCGCAGCTGATCGGTGGCGAAGCAATTCTGGATATGGTCTTCCACCGATTTGGCGAACCGCGCCATCAATTGGCGTTCGTCATCCGCCAGCGTGCGCGGCATGCGCCCATAAAGGCAAAGCGCGCCGATCAACGCCCCTTCGCTGTTCTGCAGCGGCATGCCGATGGCAGAGCAGAAACCGCCGGCTTCCGACAGCAGCGGGGCTTCGTCGAGATCGGGATATTCCACCGTTGCAGCGGCGGTCAGCACAACCTCGGTCAGCGTGCCCATCAGCGGCTCGCGCGACATTCGCTCCTGACCGGATCGGATGCTGACAATATCGTCGCCGTCGACGACATTGGCCGAAACGACGGCTGCATTCAGCACGTCTCGTATAATGGCGCAAAGATTCTCGATCCCGCCGCGGCGACTGCCGCATTCGAGATCGATGCTCCCCCCGCCGGCGCTATAGCGTACAGCTTCCGTCACGACCGCTCCCCTGACGCGGTTACACCGCTCCGATCACGCTGCACCCCGCCGCGTTCCGGTTTTCAGGCGCGCGGAGCCTAGCCGTCAGGGTTCAAAAAAATGGTTGCTAACGGCAAAAACCCTCGGAAATGGCGGGTAATGGCTAGCAGATGGTTAGCGCGCCACGGTGTGTGC
>NZ_JBWZET010000233.1:0-15008 GCF_056722145.1 Rhizomicrobium sp.
GCCACCTGCATCAGGGCCAAGAGATCGCAGCGTCCCATCCAGGCCGAGCCGATCACTCCGACGCGCCAGGGCCTCGCGGCGGCGTAGGCGCCCAGGCCGGAGCTGAGGAACGTCGTGGCGGCAACGCCGCCAAGCACTTCACGGCGATTGGCCATGGGACGGTCTCCTATGCGGTGGTCATCGGCAACAAGGTACGGGACGGCGCGGCGGCGAGCGCATCGACGATCGCCTTGCGCAACGGCTTGGGCTGCAGCTGGTCGTCATACGGCAACGGCCGCTTCGGCAGGCCGTCGGGACGCGGCGAGGTGTGCTGCAGCCAGGAATACTTGTCCGACAGGCCCCAGGCCATGATGTAGCGGGTCTGCGGATAGCTGAGCGCGATGTCGAGATAGGCCTTGGCGTAATCGGCGACGATCTTGTCGCGCTCGGCGACGCTGCCGGAAATCGATTTGTCGTTGACGTCGAACTCGGTGATGACGAGATCGAGGCCCATCGCCACGACGGCATCGAGGAACTTCTTCCACTCGGCCTCGTCGGCATCACCCAAGAGTCCGGTGGATGCGCCCATACCGTTGGAGCCGATATGGGCCTGAACGCCGAGCGCATCGATCGGCACATTGGCCTTCTTCAGCCGCTCGAGCAGCTTCAAGACGCCGGCGCGATGGGTGGCGTCCTTGGGCGACCAACTCATGTAATCGTTGTAGACGAGCTGGGCCTTGGGCGCGGCGGCGCGGGCGGCGTGGAAGGCGATGTCGATCACCTCGGGCCCGATCGCCTTGGTGAAGGGCGAATCCTCCATCTCGCCGGTGGCAGGCGCGATGGTCTCGTTGACGACGTCATAGGCGAAGATGCGATCGCCGTAGCGGCTCGCCACCGTCTTGATGTGCTCCTGCAGCATCTTCTCGGCCGCGAGCGCCGGATTGACGCCGAAGTCATGCTTGCTCACCCAATCGGGCATCCAGCGGGTGCGGTTCCACAACAGGGTGTGGCCGCGCATCGAGAATTTGAACTCCGCGGCAAAGCCCATCAATAGATCGGCGCGCGAGAAATCGTAGCCCTTGGGCGTCGGGCGCAACGCGTACCACTTGAGTTCGTTTTCCGGCACCAGGATGCCGCACTGGCTGACCATCAGCCCGCGCATTTCGGGATCGTTGTAGCCCGACTTGATGGCGGCGAATTCCTTGAGCCCGGCGGTGGCCATCGCCGTCGCCTTGGTCATGCCGGTGCCGATGCAGGTGCCGAACGCGAGGCCTTTGTCGTAGGCCAGCCCGTTGAGCGAATCCGGCGCCGAGCCCGCCTTGTCGAAATTGCGGTGATGGTGGGGATGGCCGCGGCCGTGCTTCTTGTCGCGCTTGGACAGGGCGTCGGCGAGCGCCCCGTCGATGGTAAGCGCTCCGGCGGCGAGGGCGATGCCCTGACCCAGGCATTGGCGGCGCGACAGTCGGCTCATGGCAATCTTCCCGAAGCAGTCCCGGCCCGACGGTAACGCCGCCGGACCGGTTCGTCCAAGCACATCAACGCGAAAAACGTCGGTTCCCTATGACGGTTTGATGGCTGCCGGGCGCGCCGGCGCCGCCGCGAACGACTGCGCGAAGGCCTCGCGCAGAGGCTTGGCGAGATAATGATCGTCGTAAAGGGCGCAGCGCTGCGGCAGGCCATCCGGCCGCGGGATGAACTCCTGCAACCAGGAATGCTTGTCGACCAGGCCCCAAGCCATGACATAGCGCATCGCCTTGTAGCTCAGCATGATGTCGAGATAGGTCCTGCCGAGATCGGCAACGATCTTGTCGCGGGCGGCAATGTCGGTCGGCGCCGCCTTGTCGTTGATGTCGAACTCGGTGATCAACAGGCCATAGCCCATGCTGGTGGCGTCATCGAGGAATTTGCGCCAGGCGACCTCGTCGCGCGCCCCGCCCGGTCCGCCTTCATCGGCCCAGCCGATATGGGCCTGGACCCCGAGGGCATCGATCGGCAGGTTTTTCTTCTTGCCGTATTCGAGCAGCTTGAGGATGGCGGCGCGATGCTCGCCAGCCGGCGACCACATCGGAAAGTCGTTATAGACCAGCTCGGCGTGTGGGGCGGCCTCTTTGGCGGCGTGATAGGTGATGTCGATCACGTTCCAGCCGAGATATTTGGTGAATGGCGTATCCTCGAGTTGGCCCGTCTTGGGATCGAAGGTCTCGTTGATCACGTCGTAGCTGAAGATATCCTTGCCGTAGCGCTTGCACACCTTGGAGACATGATCGCGGATCATCTTCTCGCAGGCGCTCGCAGGCCGCGTGCCGAAATCATGGCTGGCGACCCACCGCGGCGTCCAGCGCATCGCGTTCCAGAGCAAGTTATGGCCGCGCACCATCAGCCCGTTCTTGCGCGCCCAACGCACGATCTTGTCGGCGCGGGTAAAATCGTAGGTCTTGACGTCGGGGCGCACGACATACCACTTCAGCTCGTTCTCCGGCACGACGATGCCGCATTCGCGGATGAGGAGGGCGGCGTTGTCGGGATCGTTGAACGAGATCGGGCGGCGGGGACGGGCCAGCACCTCCGGCGGCAGCAGCGCCAGGCCTTCCTTGGTCGAATCGAGGCCGATGGTGCTGCCGAACATCATGCCGCGGGTTTCGGCGATGGCATTCAGCGTGCCGGGCGCGCTGCCGGCCGGAACCGGCTTCTTGGCGGCGAGCGCAGGCTCGATGGCGGCGGCAGCGGCCATCGCCATGCAATCGCGTCGGGAGAGTTTCATCGCGTCGTTCCTTCGATGCGGGTTTCGGGAATGGGACCGTAAGCATGCGGCGCCTCGTCGAAGGCGATCTCGAAACGATCGAGGATCAGCCCCGGATCAAGCGCATAGACGGCCAGGGTGTGGGCGCCGGGCTTCAGCTTGAGGCCGTGGACTTTGGCGACCGCCGTATTGGTGAGCACATGCTGGCGCCAGGCTTCGGTGAATTCGGCGCCGAAGAAATCGAGCACCGTCAGCGGCCCGCCGTCGATCGAAATTGCCGCGCGCATGCCGTTCTTGTTGGTCACCGGCAACACCGGCAGGGCAAACACCTTCAGCACCGCGCCTTCGTCATGGACGAGGTCGTAGCCGCGCTTGGCGGCAGTGGCGAAGCGATAGGTGGCGTGCGGGGCGCTGGCGATCGCCGCATCCGGGGCGATGGTCGCCTGAGTGATGAGGCTTCTCAGCGAAGCGCCGGTATGGCCGAGGCCGTCCAGCACTTCCCAGCCGGCGCTCTTCTCATCGGCGTGGCTGGCGAAGATCGACACCACATTATTATCTTCGACGAACGAGACGTTGGCGGCGGCGGGATTGGCCGGCGCGGTGCGGATGGTGATCGGCATGTGCGAGCTGGTGGGTCCGCAACTGGCGATAATGCCGCCGGAGGCACCGTCGGGGGCCTTCGACCAGTCGATGCTGATCCAGACGCGCTGTTCGGCGTGCTTCGGCGTCAGCGTGCCCGAGGTCGCGCTCACGCTGATCCATGGCTGGTTCGGTTTCAGCGACCATTTCGCCGTCGCCGGTCCGGTCAGGAACAGGTCGAGATAGCGCTGGCGCGGCAGGGCGCGCTGGAAATTGGCGAGCCGCTGCGGCCAGCCGCCGCCGGCAAAATAGCCGCCGTCCTCGGTCTGCCAGCCGCACGACTTGTCGGCACCGCTCGACCATTTCGGCAGGTGCGGCGCGTCATAGACCGGCAGATTGTGCGGCTGGATGCCCATCATGCCGCGCCATTTTCCGTTGAGCAGCGTGTCGTTGTAATACTTGGCGTCGGCAACGATCTGGCGCTGGGCGCGGCCCGCTTCGGCGGCGTAATCGTTGGCGCTGAGGCGGCGCTGCAGCCCGTAGGTGATGGTCTTGTCGAGTGCGAGCTGGCGGATGTTGACCAGTGCCGCGGCGTTGACCGGATACTGCACGAGTTCGAAGAACGCCGCCTTGCGATCGGCCGGCAGTGACGCCATCACCGTCTTGGCCTTGGCCATCAGGGCGCGATAGGCGTCGGCACGCCGCGCATTCTCGTCGCCATAGGACAGCATGTTGAATTCGGTCTGGCTGACCGCGGTTTCGGGGAACGCGTTCGACCACGCCATGAATTCCGGATTGCGGGCGAATGCGAGGTTGTAATACCCCCACAGGACATCGGTGACGGCGTCGGCCTGGTCGGCGCCGAAGTTCTCTACTGCGAATGCCTTCAGGTGGGTCTTGACCGAGGCCGCATCGGGGAAGCGTCCCGCGTCGAAACCGATATCCATGAACAGCTGGGTGAGATATTCGCCGGGCTTGATGTCGCCGACATTCAGAATCCAATAGCGCCGCGCATCGAAGCGGACCGCTTTGTCCATCTCTTCCCACATCAGCGCCGGATGGGTGGAGGCGAGCCACAGATAGCTCATCGGGCCGCCCCAATAGGAGATGTGATAATAGACGCCTGCCCCGCCCGAGCGCGCCCGTTCGTCGGCGCTGGACAGACGGCGGATGTAGCCGAAATTATCATCGGGCCACACCAGGGTGACGTCGTCGGGCACCTTGAGGCCCGCGTCATAGGCCGGCAGCACTTCCTTGTAGGGCGTGAAGACCTGCGGAATCTGATCGGCCGGCTTGCCGAGACGGTTGGTCAGGATCTTGCGCTGCTCGGCGAAAACGTCTTCCAGGATTTTCGCCATGCCTTGCGGGGTGTCGGCCCCGGCCATGGGATAATCGTCGGCACCACGCAATCCGACCGTGTAGACATTGTCGTATTTGCCGTAGTCGCGGACCGCGCTGTCCCAATAATCGATCATGCGCTGGCGGTTGGCGACGAAATTGTAGTCGCCCATGGTCTTGGAATCCCACTCGTGGGGATTGGAGCGCAGCATCATCTCGACATGGGACGTGCCGTGGACGATGGCATAATCGCCGGCCATTTCGGGATTGCCCGGCACCTTGTTGAAGGCTTCCGACACCGTGTGCATGGCCGGCCAGATGGTGTTGGCCTTCAGCCGCCACATCAATTCATAGATGCGGGCATAGGTCTTGGGACCGATGTTGCCGAGCTTCTTGTCGTAGGTCTTGGCCGCCCACGGAAACAGGCCGTATTCCTCGTCATTGAGGAAGATGCCGCGATACTTGACCGTCGGCTCCTTGGAATAGCGAAGCGTGTCGTCGATGGCGATGTGGGCGCGCTTCCTGATGGCGACGTCGGCCCACCACTCCCACGGCGACACGCCCATCTCGCGCGACAGATCGACCACGCCCCAGATGGCGCCGCGGGTATCGGAGCCGAAGATCACCAGCACCTTGCGGCCGTTCTGGTCGACCACGGCGCGGCCGTAGGTTTCCCATTTGCCGGCGACGGGTGCGGTGTCGATGTGATTGGCGGAAAGCAGTGCCGCGATGGCGGGCTGGTCGATGCGGCCGACCAGAATGGCGGCACCGGCGGCCGGCAAAGCGGCGGCGGTGGCGACCTTCTTGCCCGAGAGCGCCGAAAGGTCATGCGCCAGAAGGTCGGCGGCCTTGGTGAGCGGCGTTCCGTCGGCATGGACGACTGTCGGGGTGCTGTGGCCGTCGAACAGAACCAGCTCGGCCTGTGCCGCAGCCGTCATCGAGGCAAGAGCAAGCGTCAAAAACACCGCTTTCATGGCCGTCTTCTCCTGGAAATGCGCCTGCTTCTTCTGGCATGATCGCGTTTGATACCGGTACCACCGAAGCTGTGGTCCGACAATCGGGGATGACTGGGCCATGAAACGATTCACCGTCGCAGTGTGCGTTTTGATACTGACGGGTGCTGCGCCCGCACCGAGCGATTACCAGGAGATGCTCGCGCGCTTGCACATCACATCTGTGCGAGCAGGCGCCGACGGCATGAATCCGAACGCGCCCAACGCCGCGAACTTTGACGAATCGCGCACGGGCACATACAGCCTGCCCGATCCGCTGAAGCTCGCCAACGGCACGCCGGTCACAACGGCAGATGGGTGGTGGAAGAAACGGCGCCCGGAGATTGCGGCCGCGTTCGAATCCGAAGTCTACGGACGGATCCCCGCCAACGTGCCGGGCGTTCGCTGGGAGGTGACCGGCGGCTCGATGCGCCCCGACGGCGCGGTGACCGAGCATCTTGTTGGCCATGTCGACAATCGCCTCGATCCTGCGATCAAGGTCGATATCGCGGTGGCTGTGACCCTGCCGAAGAGCGCCAAGCCGGTGCCGGTGATGATCGTCCTCACCTGGACCGGCAAATTCGCCAACCTGCCGATTCCGGCCGGCCAGGGCCCGGACTGGAAAGAGCAGTTGCTCGCCGCCGGCTGGGGCTATGCCGAATACGTGCCGACCACCGTCCAGGCCGACGATCCCTCGAAACTGCACGAAGGCATCATCGGCCTCACCAACAAGGGCGGCCCGCGTTCGCCCGAGCAGTGGGGCGCCTTGCGCGCCTGGGGCTGGGGGGTGAGCCGCGTCGTCGATGTTTTGTCCGCGGATCGCCGCATCGATGCCAAGCGCATCGGCGTCGGCGGCCATTCGCGCTACGGCAAAGCCGCGCTCGTCGCCATGGCATTCGAACCGCGTCTTGCCGCCGGTTACATTTCCTCCTCGGGCGCGGGCGGCGCCAAGCTGTGGCGGCGCGATTATGGCGAGCGGCTGGAAAACCTCTCCGGCGACGGCGAGCATCACTGGATGGCGGGCAACTTCATCGCCTATGGCGGCCCCAAGACGGCGGCCGATCTGCCGGTCGATGCCCACGAGCTGATCGCGCTGTGCGCGCCGCGGCCCGTGTTCATCAGTTCGGGCACCCGCGAGGCCGGCGACGGCTGGACCGATCCCAAAGGCATGTTCCTCGCCGCGGTGGCGGCCGGGCCGGTCTATCGCCTGCTCGGTGCCGGCGATCTCGGCACCGACCAATTCCCGGCCGTGGGCACCGAAGTGACGAAAGGGGCACTGGCCTTCCGCCAGCACCCCTTCGGTCACACCATGCAGCCCAACTGGGCATTCTTCATTGCGTTCGCTAAGGATCGGCTGACGCAGTAGCGCCTACCGACGCGCGTCGCCCTTCGCGGCCCGGCGCACCAGCCATCGCGGCTGATGTCCACCGCGATGCAGCGCCGGGCTCAGGGTGACGCTCATGCCTGTCGTCGTCCAAGGTGCTCCGCGCGCACGTCGTTTGATAACCGCACGACGTCTGGGGCGCGGAGCCGCGAAGGATGACGTCGCGCATCGGCCGATGTTACTGCGCTTCCTTGATCACTGCGGCGAGGGCCGGCTTCGGATTGCCGGCGCGGTCGAACAGCAGCGAGTGGGCGGTGCGGCCCTTGATCGGCCAGTTGTTGTGCCAAGAGTCGGCATCGGTGACGCCCCACAGCGTGACGCGATCGACGACATCCTTGTGGCGCACGGCGATGGCGAAGACGCGGGCGTAGCGGTCGGCGAGTTTCTCCTGCACGTCGTCCGGCAGACCGTTGACATAGGGGTTGTAGGCGGGATCGCCGGCGAGGCTGAGCGAGGTATCGCCGGTGGCGCCGCCCTGCGGGCGCGGCAAGACGTCGATGTCGAGCTCGGTCAGGGCGACCTTGACGCCCAGCCGTCCGAAGGCGGCGATGGTCTGATCGAGCAGAACAAGGTCCGGCTCGCGCAGCAGATAGTGGCCCTGGATGCCGACGGTGGTGATCGGCACGCCGGCCGCCTTCAGCCGCCTGACCAGGGCGAGAGCCCCGGCCCGCTTGGCGGGATATTCGATGTTGTAGTCGTTGTAATCGAGTTCGGCGTCGGGATCGGCCTCATGGGCCCACTGGAACGCCTTGACGATGAACTCCTCGCCGCAGATCTGGTACCACAGCGACTGGCGCATGTTGCCGTCGTCGCCGATCACCTCGTTGACGACGTCCCAGGCCTTGATGCGGCCCTTGTAGCGGCCGACCACGGTGAAGATGTGGTCCTTGAGGCGTGCCAGGAGCTCGTCCTTCGACAAGGGCGTGCTGTTGCCGTGGTAGAACACCCACAGCGGCGTCTGCATGTGCCAGACCAGGACGTGACCGATCGGATAGAGGCCGTGCGACGTGGCGAAATCGACATATTTGTCGCCGAGGCGGAAATCGTACTGTCCGAGATGAGGGTGGACCCGCTCCCATTTGAGGTCGTTGCCCGGCGTCACCGACGAGAACTGGGCGGCGATGATCTCCTGGGCCTTGGCATCGCTGCCCGTGATCTGGGCCGAATCCATCGCCGCACCGACGACAAACAGGCCTTTATAGGCGTCTTTCAGTGTCGGTCCGGCGGATGCGGCCGCCGTCAGCGCCACGACCGCCGCGGCCCGCGCCAGAACCTTGGAAAATTTCATAATCGTCCCCTTCATATGGCAACGGCCGGGAGTTCCCCGGCCGCTTCCGTACCAGTCGCCCTAGTTGACGGATGAGATCAGTCAATCCAGAGGGCTGAGGTGATAATACGCGGGTAGTAGCGGCTGGCCTTGCCTGCGCCCGACACGATCTGGTCGCAGCAGGCCCAATAGGCGCTACCCACGGTCTGCCACTTGGTGTGGGCAGCGTCCGCCTTGTTCAGCACGTCCGCCACCGCCGGGTCCTGGTCGAGACCGAAGACCTTGCGGGTGACGTGCATGAAGATGGCGATCTTGCTCATCCAGGAGTTGTTCGACGTCGACGACAGCTTGATGCCGCCGTCGGCAAAGGTGTTGCGGCCCATCGGATCGGTGAGGAGGGTACGGGTGTGCACCTTGAGCGCCTCGAACATGCGCTTTTCGCTCGGCGAGCCGAACACCTGCTCGAGGGTTTCGCCGGCATATCCGGTCTTCACATAATAGAGCGGATAGGCGCAGCCTTCGGTGGCGGGCAGGATGCGCGAGGCAAAGCCCGGGTTGTCCTTCTCGAAGATCGCCGGCAACACGCCGTCGACCGCCTGATCGGCCACCACGCCCGCCACCTTCTGCGCGAGTTCGAGCGACTTCGCCGCCGCCTTCTTGTCGCCGAGGTCGCGGAAGAGCAGCGCCAGCGTGCGATAGGTCGCCCAGCTCTTGACCGCCATGTAGACGTTGTTGCGGGTCTGGGCGAGGGAGTGGTCGAGGCTGTCGTAAGTGGTGATTTCCTGGCCGCCGGCGGTCTTGGTCGAATCGTATTGGGCAAACCCGACGTCGCCGCCGCGGTTGACCATCGATTCGAGAATCTGCTCGACGATCTTCTTCGACTTCTTGAGCCAGGCGGTATCGCGCGTCTTGGCGAGATAGCAGCCAGCCGTCAGCGTCCAGTTGCACAGCTGTTCCACCGTCATATAGCTGAAAGTGGAAGTCAGATTGGCAAGCTCGTAGGACGACCGGCCCTTGGGTGCGAAGTTATTGTGCGCGCCCATGTCGTGGCAGAACGAAAGGCCGCCCGGCTTGGTGTCGTAGGGACGGGCGAGCTGGGCCGCATCCGGCGGCGGCGGCGGCTGCGACGGATCGTGGTCGAAGGAATGGGCGCCCTTGGCCTCTTCCTTATAGACCTTGACTTCGTCGGTGTAGGAATACTGCGCCACGAAGTTGTCGAGCAGGTTCTTCACCAGCCACGGATTGTGGTCGAGTTCCCAGAACACATGATCGACCGAGAGGTCGAGGGTGTTCATCATGCAGTACTCGCCTTCGTTCACCACCCAGAACGGCTGCTTGTCGATTTCGAGCAGCTGGGTCGATCCGTAGTAGCTGTGCGTGGCGTGGCTGATGAGGAACTTCTGGTCGTCCGACAGCGCGGTCGCATCGAGCTTCGCCGACAGGGCTTCGGCCGCTTCCACCACCTTGCCCGACGCGTCCAGCGTCGCCTTCAAGACGTCGGTGAGGTCCGTGTAGTAGCGGGTGTACAGGTATTTGCCCGACAGGCCGGTGGTGACCGGAGCTTCGAGATAGGAGCCGAGCGCCATCACCAGGGCGTACTTCTTGCCCGGCGGCACTTCAAAGCCGAGGCCCGGGCACGAGCCGAGCAGATGCACCGGATTGTACTTCTCGCGGATGCCGTCGGTCGCCGACCAGCGCATGAAGCCGAACGCTTCGGGGGAATCGGCCTTGCCGGTGGCGGTGATGTCGACGACCTCTGCCGCGACACCCGCTTCGCGCCGGAAGGCGAAACCGATGCGGGCGTTGCCGAGATCGTCGGTGATCATGCGCGGGCCGGTGCGGGCATGGTTGAGGGCGAAGATGCCGGTCTTGGGCTTGTCGCCCTTGGTATTGTCGATGACGAGGCGGGCGACCACGGCCGGACGCAGCGCGTCGCGCATCTGCTTGTCGGAGGCCTTCGACGGATCGGGGATGGTGCCGAACGGAGAGTAGACGGTGAACGCCATGTCGCCGGCAACCCAGCTATCGGTCGCCCAGGAATAGTAGCGCTTGATCTCGTCGGCGCCGAAGGTCACCGCATCGGGGCGGACATTGGCTTCCGACGGACCGGCAGTCTCGGCGGTGAAGGCCTCCAGCGCGGTCGAGGCGGCGCCGATATAGAACGGCAGGCACTTCAGCGGCACGTCGGCATAGCGGTCGCCGTCGATGACGCCGATGAAGATTTCCTGGTCGGCGGGCGTGCCGATCTGCAGGCCGATGCCGCCGCGCGTACCGGGATTGCCGCAGGTGAAGCTCATGAAGGCGCCCATCGGAGAATGCTGGGCGTTGAAGGTGATGGGGCCAGACATCGGACGTGTCGTCATGGGATCCTCGCGAGAGATGTTCTTATGCGGAGTGGGGCGGGAGCGGGACGGCCGGCAATCGGCTCAATCCCGCTCCCAGGATGCAAATGCGCCGTCAGACCTGACGCGCCTTGCGGCGGGCAATGAGGTCGTCGGCGATCTTCTTGTTCTCGGCGCGATTGAGCGGGTAGACCAAGAGCAGCGCCGCCGCGATCAGGAAACAGACACCGGCATAAAGGCCACCGGTCAGAACGACGCCGTGGATTGCTTCCGGCGTCTGGGTGGTGGCCTTGGCGACATAGCCGTACATCGAGAACAGACCGCCGACGGCCGCCTGGCCGAGGGTGAGGCCGATCCAGAGGGCGAACACCACCGCCGAGGTGACGATGCCCGAAGCGCGCCGGCCGGTCTTGTGTTCACCGTAATCGGCGACGTCGCCCATCATCGACCACAACACCGGGCCGGAGATGCCGAACGAGAACTGACGCAGGACTTCAAGGCCCATCACGGACCCCGCCGCCTTGCTCGGCAGCACGACCTGGAACTGGTCGAACACAGGAATGAAGTGGGCCAACCAATGCATCTGCAGGTTGACGGTCGGGGCGGTGTAGACGGCAGCGCCCGGTAGGAAGATCAACGCCAGGGTGAAGACGCCGGTCAGCGCCATGCTGACAAGGAACAGCAGCCGCTTGCCGGTGCGCACCGAGATGGCGTTGGAACAGGCGACGCCGGCGAGCAGCGACAACAGGCCGAAGCCGTTCATCCACGAGAACAGGTTTTCGTCGCCGGCGAACAGCTTGCAGAACGGGAACATGGCATTGCCGCGGATGCACAGGGCGGCGAAATAGAACAGCGTCACCAGGAACAGGATCGCCCACGGCCGGTTGGCCATGAGGTCGGCGAGGTCCTGCTTCAATGACGACTTCTGCTTGGGATCGGGCTGGATGCGTTCCTTGGTGGTGAGGAAGCAGATGACGAACATCACCATCGCGACCAGCATCAAGAGGCCCATCGTGTACTCGTAGCCGCGGGCGAGATCGACCGGGTTCTTGGAGCCATGTGCGAAGATGTTGATCAGCGGCACCACCAGCGAGGCGACAATGAAGCCGGCCGAATTGGCGGCGATCTGGCGATACTGCGAGGCCGAGTTGCGCTCGTCGGGATCGTCGGTCATCACCGCATTGATCGAGGCATACGGCACGTTGTTGACGGTATAGACGATACGCAGGAGGGCGTAGGTGACCCAGGCGTAGATCAGCTTGGCGACGGGCGAGATGTCGGGGGTGGTGAAGGTCAAGACGCCGATGATGCCGAACGGCAGCGCCGTCCAGATCAGCCAGGGGCGGAACTTGCCCCATTTGGTGACAGTGCGGTCGGCGATCACGCCCATGACCGGATTGATGAATGCCACGGCGATGCCGATGACCAGGAACATCAGGCCGGCTTTGGCAGGCGGCAGGCCGAAGACGTCGACATAGAACGTCACCTGCAAGGTGATCATAAACTGGAACACGAAGTTCGCGGCGAGATCGCCGAGGGCGTAACCGACCTTTTCGGTAAAGGGTAGCTTGGTAGCCATGTTGTCGTCTCTCCTCCCAGGTGCCGGTTTGAATCCGGGCTTTGTCTGTTGCGTAGCGTTTTCGGCCGGCGATGCAAGCCCCGGCATTTTCGAGACCGCAATGCGCCCTCGAACCCCCATGGTTGCGCTACCATATCAGCGTCTTCGGCCCGCCGCTACGCGCCGCCAGCGGCAACCAAGCCGCAGCAGCGCCCCACCCCAACCCCGTTGTGAAAACCAGGAGATTGTGTTACCGGTATCATAGACTGGTACCGGTATCAGAAGTCCGGCGCCCACGAACAAGAGGTGATAGGGTGGATAAGACTCGCGATTTGGTTTCAATAAAAGAAAATGGCGGCAGCATGCTGAAGATCGAATCAGCGCGCGTGATCGTCTCGAGCCCGGGCCGCAACTTCGTCACCATCAAGATCACCACCAAGGACGGCATCACCGGCGACGGCGACGCCACCCTCCCCGGCCGTGAGCTGGCGGTGGCCTCCTATCTCCAGGACCACATTGTCCCCTGCCTGATCGGCCGCGACGCCCATCGCATCGAGGACATCTGGCAGTTCTTCTATCGCGGCGCCTATTGGCGTCGCGGCCCGGTGACGATGAGCGCGATCGCCGCCGTCGACATGGCGCTGTGGGACATCAAGGCCAAGGTCGCCGGCCTGCCGCTGTATCAGCTGCTCGGCGGCGCCTCCCGCGACAACGTCCTGGTCTATTGCCACGCCAACGGCAAGACGCTGGAAGAGACCATCGAAGACGCCTTGAAGCACAAGGAAATGGGTTACAAGGCGATCCGCCTGCAATCGGGCGTGCCGGGTCTGAAGTCGACCTACGGCGTGCCCAAAGGCAAGGAAGCCTATGAGCCGGCCGATGCCGACATCCCGACCGAAAACCTGTGGTCGACCGAAAAATACATGCGTTCGTGCCCGAAGCTGTTCGAGGCGGGCCGCAACGCGCTCGGCGACGATATCCATCTCTTGCATGACGTCCATCATCGCCTGACCCCGATCGAAGCCGCTCGTCTTGGCAAGGATCTGGAGCCCTATCGCCTGTTCTGGCTGGAAGACACTGTCGACGACGACAACCAGGAAAACTTCCGCCTGATCCGCCAGCACACCACCACTCCGCTCGCCATCGGCGAGATCTTCAACTCGGTGTGGGATATGAAGACGCTGATCCAGGAACAGCTGATCGACTACATCCGTGCCACCATCGTGCACACCGGCGGCATCACCCATCTCAGGCAGATCGCCCACTTCGCCGACCTCTTCAACGTGAAGACCGGCTTCCACGGCGCCACCGACCTGTCGCCGATCACGATGGCGTGCGCCCTGCACTTCGACATGGCGATCCACAATTTCGGCATCCAGGAACACATGCCCCACTCGGAGCAGATGGAAAGCATCTTCAAGATCAATTACCGCTTCGAGGACGGCTACATGCATCCCGGCGAAGCCCCCGGTCACGGCGTCGACATCGACGAGACCGAAGCCGCCAAATATCCCTACAAGCGCGCCTACCTGCCGGTGAACCGGCTGGAACAGGGCGGTGCCATGACCAATTGGTGAATTACCTGCGCGTACCTTTCCCTGCCTTATAGGCCGCCCTCACAAGGCGGCCTTTTTCTTTGGCAGGGTGAGAAAGCTCAGCGATTGAGCGGTTTGATGACGTACGTCGCAGACCAGATCAGCGCGCCGATCCAGGCCAACACCGTCCAACCCAAGAGGAGATTCAACAGGAAGATGGCCGCGCAATTATGGTGCCTGCGTCCCAGCGCAATCCACGTCGGCAGCAGGTAAAAGCCGCCCATGATCACAAGCACGATAAGCATGTGTAAAACGCCGAAACTCCCCATGGCCTTGCCCTCACCCAGGCGGAAGCGCGCGTTCCGCGATTTGATAGTGAGCCGCGCGAGATATTCCGTCGTTGTGACACAATGCCAACGTGAGAATGAGCGGCAATCACATCCGTTTACGATCTAAGCGACGGCGCCACCAACGCGAATGCGTTCGTGCCGCACCCCCGAAAACTCCCCTTGAAGACTGCGGGAGGTTTCCCCATTTCTTCTATATCCGATGAATTGCAGCCGGAGCCGACCGGCACCCACGAAAAAGGCCGCCCGGTGAGGCGGCCTTTCGTTTTTTTCCAAATGCCCCGAAGCATCAGCCCGGCGGTTCGTCGAGGGCCACGGCGTGTTTGTTGTGGTCCTGGGCGATCATCAGATAGACCGACGGCACCACGAACAGCGTGAACAGGGTGCCGATCGCCAGGCCGGAGGCGATGACGAGACCGAGGTTGAAGCGCGCCGCAGCACCGGCGCCCGAGGCCATGATCAGCGGCATGACGCCCAGCACCATGGCGGCGGTGGTCATCAGGATCGGGCGGAGCCGGATCGCGGCGGCCTCCTCGACCGCCTGGCGCTTGGCGTAGCCCTGCGCCTGCAGATCGTTGGCGAAGCGCACGATCAGGATGCCGTGCTTGCTGATCAAGCCGATCAGGGTGACGAGGCCCACTTCGGTATAGATGTTGAGGCTGGTGCCGCCCACGCCCATGGCGATGAAGATCAGCGCGCCGCAGATCGACATCGGCACCGAGATCAGGATCGTCAACGGATCGCGGAAGCTCTCGAACAGCGCCGCCAGAGCGAGGAAGATGATGATCAACGCGAAGAAGAAGGTTTGGATCAGCGCGCTCGACTCTTGCATGTACTGGCGGGTCGCACCGGCATAATCGACGGTGTAGCCCGGCGGCATGACCTTCTGGGCGATGCCGTTGAGGACGTCCACCGCATCGCCGGTGGTCATGCCGGCGCGCGGGATC